>NZ_JBSFET010000013.1:0-20799 GCF_053594575.1 Streptomyces sp. NPDC001880 | reverse complement strand
GGGTTCCGCCCTCGATCGCCGGACGGGCCGGCGTTGCCGGGCCGGCACAGGTCGGCCGGACCGACGGACAGGAAGTCCCCGGACCCGCAGAAGATCCCCGGATCCTCGGCACAATCAGGCCCGCCCGGCGCTTGAGGGCAAGGCGGTTCGCCGGGCAGGCACGAAGCCCCCGGACGGTCGGCGAAGTCGAGCCCGTCCGGCGATCGAGGACAAAGCGGTTCTGAGGACAAAGCGGTTCGCCGAGGCCGCCCGGCATCCCGCTCGAGCCCGTCCGGCGGTCGAGGACGACCCGGTCAGCCGGAGCACCCCGCACCCCGCAGCCGCGGTGAGCCCCACCGCCCCCGGCCACCGCCTACGAGTGGCCGAGGTCCTCCGTCGGCTCGTCCGCCTCCGCCGGGACCGAGCCGGAGTCCCGGGCCGGCCGCAGCGGATACTCGTCCACCTGCATCGTGTCCAGCGCGTGCGGCACCGGCTTCGGCGGCTTCGGCATCACCGCCGCCTCCGAATGCCCACCGCACCCGTACGACAGCGACACGACCCGCCCGTCCGCCGGACCGAACTCGTTCGCGCACACCCCGAACGCCTGCCTGAGCGAACCCGCCAGCGGCACCAGGAAGGCACAGGTGACGCACGAGGCCGGGGCAGCCTGGGCCATCGGCGTCTTCGCGCCGAACGACTCGTCCCACCGGTCGGCCGCCGCGTGCAGCCCGTACCGGGACAGCACCCGCGCCCGCCGCATGCCCAGCTCGTCCGCTACTGCCGCGATCGAGCCCCGGCTCGTCGTCGCGGGGCGGGTCGTCAGCTCCGCGTCCTCCGCGTCGACGAGGTCGGCCATCTCCTGCGACACCCCGGAGACCGCGGCGTTCGGCAGCGGCTCGTCCTCGCCGGTGTAGCCGGGCTCCAGGCGGAGGTCGTCCGCCTCGGTGGGCAGCAGGTCGCCCGGCCCCATGTCGCCGGGGCGCAGCCGCTCGCTCCAGGGCACCCACTCCGGGGCGAGCAGCGCGTCGCTGCCGGGCAGCAGCACCGTTTCGTCGATGGTGACGTACTTCGCGCGGGAGGCCCGCGCGACGGTCACCGCCCAGCGCCAGCCCCGGTAGCCGGGCTCCTTGCACTCGAAGAAGTGCGTGACGACCCGGTCCCCCTCGGAGACCACGGCCACATGCTCACCGACGACCCCCGGCGCGGCTGCCTCCTCGGCCGCCGCGCGGGCGAGGTCTACCGCCTCGGCGCACAGACGGTCGGGAACGGGGGTACGGGCCGTACGGCTTCGCGTCGTCGCAGCACTCACAGGTCTCGCTTCTCTCCTACGCCAGTCTCACGAGCGCGCCAGCACATCCATCGGTTTCGGCCATGACGGACGCGGGCGGAGCGGACCTGGGGGCCGCGTCGACGTCCACACCCGTTGCTGCCTGCCTCGGGCGCACCTTCTGCAACCCATTCTGCGGGATCGCCGAGAGGCGCGCGGCCGGGGACAACCGCCGGTGGCGCGCTACGCACGCTACCCTCTCCGCCGCCTGCCGCCCACCTGCCCGTCCCAAACAAAGTCGTATCCGGTGTCGTGTCCCCGGCGAATCCCCTGGGAATCCCATGCGAACCTCCTGGGAATCCCATGCCGATCCGCTGCGGGGACCGTCCTCGGCCGCCCGCGGACGGCCACGGTCCCGGGCCGGGCGCCCCCCGGCCGGCGGGGGCGGGTCACTGGCCCGACAGGGCGGAGTGCACCGCGCCTGGCGCCGAAGCCGGTTCGCCGCCACCGCTACTGGGGCACTATGACGGGGTGACTTCCGCCAGGTCGCACGAGGGGCCCGGCCCGCTCCGCAGGACGGGCCGGGCGGTCGTCCATGCTCTCCACCAGCCGTTCACCGGCACCGCCAGGGGCATCCGCAAGGCGACGTACGCCCATGGCGCCGGGGAGTCCGGGCTCGGCAAACTGATCGAACTGCACGCCGTGAACGGCGCGGGCGACGTGATGATCACGATCGCGCTCGCCTCGACGGTGTTCTTCTCCGTGCCGACGGACGAGGCCCGCGGCCGCGTCGCCCTCTACCTCGCCATCACCATGGCGCCCTTCACGCTCCTGGCCCCTGTGATCGGCCCGCTCCTGGACCGGCTGCCGCACGGCCGGCGCGCCGCGATGGCCGCTGCGATGCTGGCCCGCGCGGTGCTCGCGCTCACCATGTCGGGCGCGGTCGCCACCGGCGGCCTGGAGCTGTATCCGGCCGCGCTGGGCGTCCTGGTCTGCTCGAAGGCGTACGGGGTGGTGCGCAGCGCGGTGGTGCCGCGCCTGCTGCCGCCTCGTTTCTCCCTGGTGAAGGCGAACTCCCGGGTCACGCTCGCCGGGCTGCTGGCGACCGGGGTCGCCGCCCCGGTCGGGGCGGGGCTGCAGACCTTCGGGCCCGGCTGGCCGCTGTACGGCGCGTGCGTGATCTTCATCGGCGGGACCGTTCTCGCCTTCACGCTGCCGCACAAGGTCGACTCCTCGAAGGGCGAGCGGAAGGCCCAGCTGGTGCCGCCGCACGGCACGGTGGCCACCGGGTCCGGGACGAGGGGGCCCTGGAAGGGCAGGGTGAAGGGCCGGGAGCGCAACGGCGAGAAGCGGCCCGGTCTGCGGTCCGTGGGCCCATCCGTGCTGAACGGGCTCCAGGCCAACGCCGCGCACCGCGCGCTCTCCGGCTTCCTGATCTTCTTCCTGGCGTTCCTGCTGCGCGAGCACCCGCTCGCCGGGCAGAGCGCCGCCGTCTCGCTCGGCATCGCCGGCGTCGCGGCGGGCATCGGCAACGCTCTCGGTACGGCGGTCGGCTCCTGGCTGCGGGCCCGCGGCCCCGAGGTGATCGTCGCGTCGGTGCTGGCCCTGGCCCTGGGGGTCGCCGTACTCACCGCGCTCTTCTTCAGCACGGTCACGGTCGCCGCACTCAGCGCCACCGCGGGCTTCACGCAGGCCCTGTCGAAGCTCTCGCTGGACGCGATGATCCAGCGCGACGTCCCCGAAGAGGTGCGCACCTCCGCGTTCGCCCGCTCCGAGACCGTGCTCCAGATGGCCTGGGTGGTCGGCGGCGGCATCGGCATCGTCCTCCCCCTCAACGGCGTACTGGGCATGTCGGTCGCCTCGGGCATCCTCGCCCTCGGCGCCGCAACGTCCGTACGGGGTCTGCTGGGCGCCGCGCGACGCGGCTCGCCGCACCCCCGCGTGGCGTGAACCGGAACGACCGATAGCCTTCGGCCCATGACCGTTGCGTTCTTCTCCGGTAAGGGCCGCCGAATCGGCGTCGCTCTTGGTGCCGTGTCCGCGGGACTCCTTGTCCTCTCCGCCTGCGACAAGCCGACGCCGCTCGCGACCGTAACGGTCGGCGGCAACTCGGTGAGCTCCGAGGCCGCCTGCTACAACGACGGCAAGCCGCTCAAGACGTCCGATTACCAGAGCTGCCTCAACAGGAAGGCGGAGAAGACCGTCGAGGTCGCGATGGACGACAAGGTCCGCTTCGGCGTCGACCCGGAGATCGCGGAGAACGGCTGGACCCTGTTCATCAACGGCCAGCAGGCCGAGCAGGAGCCGTACAAGAAGACCTACCGGTCCATCCCGGGCAGCGCCTTCTTCTCCAGCCAGACCGGCGAGACCGCGGACAAGACGCAGATCAGCATCGTGGAGACCAGCGGCAAGCAGCTGACCGGCGTCTGGCACTTCGAACTGAAGAAGTCCTCCTGACGCCCTCCTGACCCCCTCCTGGCCTCGGAGGCTCCCCCGTGCGTGTGCTCGTCGTGACCGCTGTCCCAGCAGAACGGGACGCGGTCACGCGTGCGTTCGGGGCCGTTTCCGAGACATCGGCGCACTGGGTTCCGGGCGCGGAGATCCACCGCACGGGCCCCTTCGACGTCCTGGCGGGCGGCGCGGGGCCGGGCGCCGCGGCGGCCTCGGCCGCCTTCGGTCTGGCCTCGGACCGCTACGACCTGGTGATCTCGGCCGGTATCGGTGGCGGGTTCACCGGCGTCGCACCGGTCGGCTCCCTGGTGGTGGCCGACCGCATCGGCACGGCGGATCTGGGCGCCGAGACCGCGACGGGCTTCGTGCCGGTCACCGAGCTCGGCTTCGGCCGGGTATGGCATTTCCCGCCCCGTTCGCTGGTACGGGAGGCGGCCGCCGCCACCGGCGCGGTCACCGGCGCCGTCCTCACCGTCTCCACCGTGACCGGCTCCGCCGACCGCGCCGCCGCCCTGCTCGCCGCGCACCCGCGGGCCGCCGCCGAGGCCATGGAGGGCTTCGGGGTCGCGGAGGCCGCCGAGCGTGCCGGCGTGCCCGTGCTGGAGATCAGGGCCGTCTCGAACGCCGTCGGCCCGCGCGACCGGGACGCCTGGCGCATCGGCGACGCGCTGGCCGCGCTCACCGACGCGTTCGGGAAGCTCGTACCCGTACTGGAAGGTTGGACCCACCATGACCGAAACGACTCCTGACCCGTCGAACCCGCTGCGGATCGCTTTCTCGCCGTGCCCGAACGACACCTTCGTCTTCGACGCCTGGGCGCACGGAAGGGTCCCCGGCGCGCCCGCCCTCGATGTCACCTTCGCGGACATCGACATCACCAACGGGATGGCCGAGCGCGGTGAGCTCGACGTCCTCAAGGTCTCGTACGCGGTGCTGCCGTGGGTGCTCGACGAGTACGCGCTGCTGCCGTGCGGCGGGGCGCTGGGCCGGGGCTGCGGCCCGCTCGTCCTCACGAAGGAGGCGGGCACGGACCTGACGGGGAAGACCGTCGCCGTACCGAGCGAGCGTTCCACCGCCTACCTACTGTTCCGCCTCTGGGCGGCCGACGTGGTGCCGGGCGGGGTCGGCGAGATCGTCGTGATGCCGTTCGACGAGATCATGCCTGCCGTGCGCGACGGGAAGGTGGACGCCGGTCTCGTCATCCACGAGGCCCGGTTCACGTACCAGAACTACGGGCTGCACAACCTCGCCGACATGGGCCGCCACTGGGAGGAGACGACCGGGCTGCCGATCCCGCTCGGCGCGATCATCGCCAAGCGGTCGCTGGGCGCGGACACGCTGAAGCGGCTCGCCGATTCGGTGCGCACCTCGGTACGGATGGCCTGGGACGCCCCGGAGGCGTCCCGGCCGTACGTGCTGGAGCACGCCCAGGAGATGGACCCGGCCGTGGCGGACCAGCACATCGGGCTGTACGTGAACGAGTTCACGGCCGACCTCGGCGAGGACGGCTACGCGGCGATCCGCGGACTGCTGACCCGCGCAGCGGCCGAGGGACTGGTACCGCCCCTCGGCCCCGACGCACTGTCGTTCGTCTGAGCCACGCGCCCGCCCGTGCCGCGCCCGGGATCACACGTCGAGCGGGATCGGGCGCCGCGCAGGATCGGACATCGAGCAGGGCCACGCGTCGAGCGGGGTCAGACGTCGAACGGGATCAGACATCCAGTTGGTCGGCGACCGCGCGCAACAGGCCGCCGATCTTCTTGCCGGCCGCCTTGTCCGGGTACCGGCCGCGCTCCAGCATCGGCGTGATGTTCTCCAGCAGGGTGGTCAGGTCCTGCACGATGGACGCGAGCTCGTCCGGCTTGCGGCGCTGCGCGGCCGCGACGGAGGGGGTCGGGTCCAAGATCGCTACCGAGAGCGCCTGATCTCCCCGCTGACCTGCGACGACTCCGAATTCGACGCGCTGGCCCGGCTTGAGGGCGTCGACGCCGTCAGGGAGCACGGAGGAGTGCACGAAGACGTCGCCGCCGTCGTCGCGGGAGAGAAAGCCGAAGCCCTTCTCACTGTTGAACCACTTGACCTTGCCAGTCGGCAAAGCACGCACCCCATCTCAACCCGTATGCAACCTGTATGCCGGAACAAATCCTCAGCAGGTCAGGCTATCCAGTGGTGGTGCTCCCCTGCTGGCAGCAGCCTCCCCAGGGGGGGTACCCCTCGTCAAGCCTGGTCATCCGGACTCTGTCCGGAAACGGCGCCTGCTGCGCACGCCGGTCACCGCGGGGTTGACCACAAGCTTGACAGCGAGGCCGCCTGCGGGGTTGTCCGCCGTTGCCGGGAACTACCCTGACGGGGTGAGTACTACACCTTCTGGCGCAGGTGACCGGCTGGTCCGGATCGGCGCGATCGTCTTCTTCATCGGCGCACTGTCCACCCTGGTCACCATGGCCCCCCTCTTCCTCGGCACCGATCCGCTCCCGCCCATCGCCTGGTCGCTGTGCATGCTGATGGGCGTCGGCTTCCTGATCGCCGCGGCGGGCGTGATCCGGTCGGTACGGGCGGGGTCCGCGAAGCAGTAGCCCCGGGGGCGCCGGGGGCGGTCCGCGAGATCATCTGTGACTGCCTTCACCTCCTTGAGCCCGGTGGAGTTCGCGCGTGCCGGAGGCGTGGGGATCAATCTGTCCGTGCCCAGCGCCTTCGCGCACCTGTCGCAGGTGCGCGACGCATCGACGCGAGGGGCCCAATAGGACAGAACCAGGCCTATAGCGCCCCTACCGTCGCTGTCGACAAGCAACAGCGACGAGAGGACCGCGATGCCCGAGCAGACCAGTACCGCACCGCAGGGCTACACCACCGTTGCGCCCTGGGTCGTCACCGATGACACGGGAGCGTTCCTCGACTTCGTCAGCCAGGCGTTCGGCGGTGAGGAGCTCGCACGGGTGTCGACCGAGGAGGGCTCTATCGGGCACGGTGAGATCCGGGTCGGCGACACCGTCGTACTGGCCTTCGACCGCCACGCGGACTGGCCCACCATGCCGAGCCTGTTGCGCGTGTTCGTCGCCGACGCGGACGAGGTGTTCTCCCGGGCCGTCGCAGCAGGCGGCCAGATCGTCACTTCTCTGCTGGACGACGCCTTCGGCCAGCGCGGAGGGCGGATCAAGGACCCCTTCGGCAACATCTGGTGGGTGGTCAGCCGCGTTGAGGACGTCTCCGAGGACGAGATGTGGAAGCGGCTGCAGACCCCCGTGTACGCCGAGGCCATGCGCATGGCTCAGGAGACACTCGACGCCGAGCTGAGCGGTCGACGCCACGGACGCAGCAGCGCACCCATCGGGACCACCAACTGACCGAGGGCGGTCCGCCCCGTGGTCCGGGTTCGCACGGGCCGGACCACGGGGCGGACCACTGTCGACGGGCCGGACCACTGTCGACGGGCCGGACCACTGTCGACGGGCCGTCGGCCTCTGCCCGCCCCGGCCCATCCGCGCTGCGCCGGCCACGGCGTCGTGATCATGTCACTGGTCTGCGACAGCGTTGTCCTGGAACGAAGACGCCGGGGTCCCTTCGGCGCACAGCCCCCTCATAGTGATCAAGCAAGCACCGGAAAGCCGATGCTGCTTCGGCCTCAATCACTGATCACCAAGGGGATTTCATGTTCGGCAACCGTCGCAGGGCCCTCCTCGCCTCCGCAGCTCTCGTGGGCGGCGCCATGCTGATGACGGCGTGCCAGGACACGGACGCGGCCACGGACACCGGTGCCGCGCAGAGTTCCTCGTCCGCCACCTCGGCCGGCTCGTCCGCCTCGTCCGGCTCGTCGGCGGCGAACAGCGGTCAGGGCGCGGACAAGGGTTCCGGCCAGGCCTCCGACACGGCGGGCAAGGGAACCAAGGACAGGGCAGGCTCCGGCGCCGACACCGGCAACGGCAATCGGGAGCAGGTCGGGCAGGTCTGCGGCGCCAACGACATCTCCTGGAGCACCAGGTCCGAGACCCAGGCCGGCGGATACATCCTGATCACCGCGAAGGCGAAGTCGGGCATCACCTGTGTCCTGCCCGCCGCGCTCCCGACCGTGGCCTTCGGTTCCGACGGCACCGAGGCGGGCCCCGCGGAGCAGGCCGTCGGCGAGCAGATCACGCTGAGCGGGAACACCACCGCCTACGCCGGGGTGAACCCGAAGACCACCAATACGGACGGTGGCAAGGAGCTGGACAGCATCATCGTCGCCATCGGTGACGACGACTCCAACCCGGTCTCCCTCCCGGTCGGCACCATCACCGTCGACAGCCCGGTCGTCACCAACTGGCACACCTCCCCGGCGGACGCCGTCCCCTTCGGCTGAGCGCACCCGCAGCCCGCGGTCCACGCCTGAACGGCTCGGCGCGGGCGGCGGCCCGGGGCGTACGCCCGCGGGTGCGGGGCGCAGGGCTCAGCCGTCCCACCGCACACCCCGCCGCCGACATCGCGGACATCGATGTGCTCGGCTCGGGGACGTGGATCGACACGGCCGGGCAACCCCGAGACGAACCGGGAGCGGTAGCCCCGCGCACCGCGGCGCTCTCACAGCGATTCCCACGACTGACCACACACCCCTTCCCGACCGCAAATGAAATCGCCCACCCCACCGAGCCGCCCGGCCGCCGCCACCCCGGGCGGCTTCAGAGGGAGAGATACCGGCCCACCACCAGATTCCGGCAATTCACCTCACCCACCGCACCCCCGCGGCAGCACTGCGCACTCAATCCAACGTGCGATTGGCTTGAAGTGCGTTGCCATTGCTACTTCCCCCTTGATACAGATGAAGATCTTGTCGCCAGTGGCATACGTGCTGCCGGGCGCAGTCGACGAGACGTATCGGCCGGGGAAGCAGGGGGCGGCATGACGGGGTGGGACATCAGGCCGAGCGGGGTGGAGTCCGTTCTGTCGTTGGTGGGGCTGGCCGCCGATGACCTGAGCAAGGGCGTCAGGGGCTACGGCGAGAGCGTGGAGGACGCCGCGCTGCACGCGGGAACGATCAGCGGGCCGTACTGCGGTGAGGCACCGGCGGGGCCGGTGGGCGCCGCGGTGGCGAACTTCATCTCGGACACCCAGCAGAAGATCAGGTTCATGGCCGCCCGCACCAAGAAGTCGATGGACGGCACGGTCAAGGCCACCACCGAGTACATCGAAGGTGACCTGGCCATGGCCGCCCAGGCCCAGCGCGACGCGGCGAAGGCCCCGACCCCCGCCGAGATCAAGGCGGTCGGGCAGAAGACCGGCCACCGGGGCGGGGAGTAGCCACCGTGATCGAACCGGGTGGGATACCCCAATACACCGGTGACTTCGGCCAGTTGGAGAAGGCCGCGTCCAGTCTCCGTACGCATGCCACAGGCATCCGGACCGGCGGGAAGGACGTCCACTCCCGTTTCCAGGCGACAGCCGCGTATTACAAGGCCCCCGAGGCCGACAAGCTGTTCTCCTCGACCCAGCCGGTCATGGACACGGCCGAGGAGTTCGCGGGGAACATCGAGTCACTGGCCGATGCCCTGGACACCTTCATCCACGAAGCCAAGCCGCACGCCGACCGGCTCAAGCAGCTGAAGCTGGACGCGATCGAATTCGTCGACAGCGTCCGGGGCGACGACGACTGGACCCAGGACGAGAAGAAGACCGACACGCACCAGGCGTTGATGGATGGTGTGGAGGCAGCGCGCGCGGGCTTCCAGGAAGCCGAACGCAACGCGGCCAACAAGATCAACACAATCAGCCCCGGCGCCTGCCGCCCCGCGTGGATCGTGGACGACGGCACCCACGGGCTCGGCATGTACGGCCAGAACGCCGGCACGCTCAAGGGAATGAAGGACCTGCCGTGGGGCAGCCCGGAGGGGCGTACCTACGAGCGCTGGAGCCTGGAGTGGTGGGGGCACGGGGCCAAGAGCTGGGCCTGGGACGGCATCGTCAAGGACAGCATCTGGGGCGGCATCGACGGCCTGATCACCCTGATCGGCTTCCATGGCGGCGAAGCCCGCGACCAGGCATGGGACGGCCTGCGGCGCACCGCCGTCGGTGGCTACGCCTACGGCATGGACCTGTTCGGCCAGGACGAGCACCTGTCCGACTGGCAGCGCGACAGCAAGGCGTACGCGAAGGAGTTCGGCAAGCAGTTCATCGCGTACGACATGGCGAACGAGGATCCCGCTCGCGCCCACGCCGTGGCATCCTTCAACCTGCTCACCCTCGCCACCGGCCCCTTTGCCATTGCCGCCAAGCTCGGCAAGGGCGGCACGATCGCCAAGACCGCCGGCACCATGGCGAAGATCGGCGACGCCCTCGACCCGCTCTCCGGCACCTTCAAGGCCGCCAAGGCCCTCTCCAACCTGCCCAAGGTCTCCCAGGTCCTGGCCAACGTCAGCGACCACCTCCAGATACCGAAGACCAAGTTCCCCGACGGCGCCTTCGACCTCGACCACCGCTACCGGGTCGACAAGGACGGCAAGTTCGTCCCCCTCGACCCCGACGGCACACCCAACACCATCCCAGCACCGCACGAACCTTCCGCAGCCGAACGGAGCGTCGGCCGGCTGCATGGCGACCGCGAGTTGGTCGGCGTAGGAGGACATGCACCCGGAACCACCGCCCACATGGGCGACAACCCGCCGCCGCGCGCCGGTCACCCCGGCTCAGCAGGGGGCGGCAGCGATGCGCACAGCGAAGGTGGGCGTGATATTCCAGGCGGCGGAACCGCCGCCGCGCATGATGAGGGTTCCGGAATATCTTCGCCCGACGGGGACCCGGCTCGCGCCGGAACGAGCGGTGCGGGTGGCGGCGGCCAACAAGGGACCGGTCCCACGAGTCGCGAGGCTCGCTCCGGCGACGCCCATGCGGATGGCCGGGGCGGGCACGGATCGGAGAACGCTGGCGGATCAGGAGAAGCTGATGCGGGTAGGCCTCACGAGTCGGCGCACGATCAGGACGGTGCTCGCGGAGACGCTCACGAACCAGATGAGAAGCCTGGGGAATCAGCTGTCGTCGATTCAGCGGGCACGTCCCACGATGTGCAGCAACATGGTGACAGCGAAGGGGCTGACAAACCCGACTTCACACGCCCAACCTTGCCGCCAGGAAAAGCTGAACTATCGCTACGCCAGCTGCGCGCCCTGCGCGCGGGACGCCACCGTTACACCATGGCGGAGGAGATAGGCCGGGAAATGTTCGGCGGTGACTCCGAGCGGCACTTCCCTGTTCCGACTCACGACCACCCATACTACCCTGTAGAAGCCCCGGGTGGACGTAAAGTGGATGTGCCCGTTGATTTGCCGGGCGGGCGCACCTTGGCCGTGGAAATCAAGCACTATCTACAATTCCGAACCATCAAACTCTCCGACGGAACGAACCAGATAATCAAAGGAGAGGTGCCGCTGAACAAAGGTATAATGGAGCAGATCAATAAAGATCTCACGCTGCGGCGAATGGATTCAGGTTACGACCCACGGTGGGTGTTCATGGATGCACCTCCGTCCAAGGCTCTCCGCAATTATCTCATTCAGGCTCGTATCGTTTTTGTGGAATACGGGCCGCCCCCCAAGTGAGTTTCAGCCGAATGGAAGGTGTCAGAAATGGTGAGGGCAGGTGCCCCGGTGCCGGATCTCAAGCGTTGGATCACGGAGGGGCGTCAGACGGTCATTGATATCGCTGACATGCTGGGGGTCCCACCAGCTGTGTACACCAGGGACCCACTGACTCTGATTCCCGCCCTGCAGAACTACGTTTCTCGCCTTCCCCTCGACCAGTTCGAACAATCGGACTGGGTGACACTGCACAGTGACCTAATATCGTATGTGTCAGATTTCCTGATCCAAAAGCATGGTGCCCGCTGGATTGTAGTGGAGGACTCAGCCACCCCTCGCGGTTATCGCTATGTCATCGAAGCGGAAGGCCACGATGGGGAGAGCCGTAAGATCGACCCTTCAGATGTCGTGATGGCCGAGTTCAGCAATCTCCCCATTGAGATCACAAGAATGCTTTCCAGTGCAGAGCTCACGCTGCGGTTGACGCCCCGAACCAGCGAAGACGAGTAATACGTACCCAGCGCTTCAGAAAGCAGCATATGACCCAGGACGTCATAGCCCTCACCCCGCAGATGCCTGATACCAAGACGCTGCTGGCCGGGCTGCACGCCGGTGGCCCGGACCTGCGGGTGAACCGGACGGGCGGTGGGTCCGTCGTTCAGCTGTGCACCGCTTCCGGGCAGGCGTTGGTGTCGCTGGAAGCACCCCGGTACGTCCAAGTGCCGGGCGAGGTCGCCCGGTTGCTCGGGTCAGCCGTGGGCGCGGAGTCGCCCGTGTGGTGGACCGAGGCGCGGGCGACCAGTGCCGTGGAGGGGGCCGCTCGGCTGGCCGGGTCCGTCGCGGGGCGGCTGGTCGCCGTGCACGGGGGCGACGTCTGGCCGCACGAGTCCGGTCACACCGATGTCGTGGCCGATCTCGCCGACGCCGCCGCGGACACCGTCCCCCTGGGCGTCGACCTGCTCACCGACAAGGCCGCCGTCGTCATCCAGGGCCGCCCCGTGATCGCGGCCACGACCTGGCTGACCGACGTGGTGCGCAACGCGGCCCGCACCGGACGCGAACTGCAGATCGTCACCCCGCCCAGCACCCGGCTCACCTTCCCCGCCCGCACACTCCTGGACGGGCTGCCCTCCCGCTGGGTCGTGAGCGACCCCGAGTGCGGCTACTACGACGCCCTCTCCGGAGCCGTACTGCACTGGCACGACGGGCGATTCACCCACGCCGCCGCCGACGGGCCCCGGATCGCGGACGTCTTCCGGCCCCGACCCGGCACCGAGGACGAACGGCAACTGCTGCTCTCCATCCGCACGGTCCACCCCGCCGACGAGCATCTCGTCCTGGGCGGCGCCCTGGAACAGGCCTGGCGCACACTCACCGGAGCACCGCCCGCCGGATGGGCAACCGCCGAACCGGTCAGCGTTCCCTGGTCGCCACGACAGTTGACCGACCTGGCCCGCACCCGCGCTCAACAGTCACTGCCCACCTGGGCCGTCGCGATCGGCTCCCCCGACCATCCGGCGATCGCCACCGTACGCACCGCCCGCACCCA
The DNA here is from genome assembly GCF_053594575.1 of Streptomyces sp. NPDC001880. Classification (NCBI taxonomy): domain Bacteria; kingdom Bacillati; phylum Actinomycetota; class Actinomycetes; order Kitasatosporales; family Streptomycetaceae; genus Streptomyces; species Streptomyces sp. NPDC001880. The sequence goes on along the minus strand of NZ_JBSFET010000013.1, from coordinate 8,012 downwards.
CCTCGGCGTCGAAGAGCACATCACGCTGGCCGTCGGCTACCGCACCGATCAGCACGCCCCGACGGACGCCATGCCCGAGCTGGCCGAATCCCTTGCCGCCAGACACAACCTCGCCACGATGATCGGCCAACTGCGCACCGCACGCGCGGATCTGACCACCCCCGCCCACCACGAGCCACCCCCGGTGCCGCTCTCCTTCACCCTCGGCCCCGACGCCGTCGCCGACCTCGGTCTCGACCACGCCCGCAAAGCCCTCGCCGACACCGCACCCGTCCGACTCGGCCCGGCCACCCGGCCCACCCTGCACTACGCACTCGGTGACGGCACCGACCCCGCCGCCTGGCAACGCCTGCGGCAGATCAACGACCAGTTGGCCACCAACACCAGTGGAGGCTGAACCCCCATTCAGGCCGGGGTCGTTCGCGCTCCACAGGAATATCGCTGTCAGACCACACCCAGGCCGGCACATGCGGCCACGGGCGTCCACTCCCCCACTGTCGCCCCCACCAGACGCGCCTGGTTCCCTCTGGAGGCTCTTGTGTCGACCTTGAAGCGCGCGCCGCGGGAATGCGGTTCCTGGTGCTGGGACCTCTGCGACACTGCAGCCCCGGGGCTGCAGTCGGCTCTCTCGGTCGCGGCGCGGATATGCGACGTACTGACCCGACTGGAGCTCCTCGCTCCCGTCGAGCTCAAGTACAGCTGGTACGTCCTGGACATCGGACCGACCGGCATCACAAGCACTCTTGAGCTCACCAGGCCACTGGGGGATCCGAGCGTCCCAGGGCGGGTGCGGGGCAGCCGTCCCTCTGCATACCCCTCCGCCGACATCGCGGACATCGATGTGATCGGCCCGGGTAGGTGGTTCGACGCGGCCGGGCAGCCCCGAAAAGAGCCACAGCTGGTCGACCTGTCCCTCTCCACCGCACCCACCGCCCTTTCGGCCGAACTGTCGGTGCACCACGACATCTGGGGGTGGTACGACTTCACGGGACGCCCGCACCCCGAGGTCTACCGGAACAACGCTCCACGGCTCACCGCCGCCCTGGAAGAACTCGCTACCCTGCTCGACGCACCTCCCGAGCCCGGCGAGCCGACGTACTTCGGAGCCGCCACGCCCGAGGGTCTCGCAACGCCGAACGCGTACGAGGACGGCCTGGGACCCGACCTGACCAGCAGACTCTGACGAGAATGCACCCGACCCTGCGGCCTTCGAGGACTACGAGGGGTTTCTCTGACCGGGGCTCCTGGATCGATGGCTCTACTGACCTCGTCCCGGCAGAGCCACGGCCCGTATATCTGGGCGGTCGGCACCATCACTGTCGACAGCCCGATCGTCACCAACTGGCACACCTCCCGGGCGGATGCCGTCCCCTTCGGCTGAGCGCACCCGCAGCCCGCGATCCACGCCTGGTATTGGAATGCCCGCCCTGGCCGCCTAGCATCGCCGGTCATGGACGTCGCGCTTGCCCGTTCTCGATGGCGGGCCGTATTCGCCGTGTTCGTCGCGCTTCCGTGGGGGCTGTGCCTGCCGTTGGCGGCCCTCGCATTCGGATGGGACGCCATCGCGGGGCAGCCTGATGTGCCGGCCACCACAGTCGCTGTGGCAGCCGGTGCGGCGTCCTTCGCGACCGTTCCGGTTCAGGTGCAGACTGTGAGGGCTCTGCTGTCCAGACCCCGGCTCACCCTGGAGGCCGACGCCCTGGTCATCCATGACCCCGTGTTCCTCCGCAAAGGTGCCCGGATCGCGCGCGAGCACATCGCGGGAGTCGAGCGGCTGAACTGGAAGGATGCCAAGGTCCGCGTCGTCGTCGACTTCGACACGGCCGAGCTGACTCCGTTCCGTGAGCCGCTGAATGTGGAGGTACGGCTACGCCGCGACCACGGCTTCGCCTCGGCCCGAAGGCTTCGCCACGGCACCTGGATCTGGCGCGCCGCCCGCAGATCGGACCGCCCTCCGCAGTTTCCGGTGCCGGGCGACCTCTACCGAAGGATCCGGGTCCGGGCCAGACACCCGGTGGACGCCCTCACCACCCTCACCGAATGGGCCACGAGCCCAGCCGCTCCTGACGCCGGGCACCCTCCTCATGGAACGGCGGGCGAGCCCTGTTAGCAGGGCCCCTGCTCCTCCTCCCGGGCCCGTGGGGTACGGAACGTTCGCCGCCGCGCCGGAGGCAACCGGCGCGGCGGGACACGTCGAGGCGATCAGCTCCGCTTCGGGGGGCTCAAGAGTGTGTCGAGGACCGCGAAGGGATCGGTTGAGCCGCCGCTGTCCACGGCCGCGATCCTGCGTCGGAGCGTGAAGTCCGCTCCCGGTTCCAAGGTCACCCGTCGCTGGCTCATCACCCAGATACCGCAGGCATACGCGGTGAAGCCGGTGTCTTCGTAGAGGAGTCCGTACGTCTGCGCGTCCGAGCCCGTCATGCCGATCCACGGTGCGGTGGGCGTGAAGTCGGCGGGAGAGTTGGCGGTGACGGTGCCGTGCCCTGCGACGCCGCTGCGCTGGCCCGCGCCGTCGTGGTCGAGGACGTCGCCGGTCCAGAAAGTGACCGCGGTGGGACCGCTGTTGGTGAAGACGCTGTCGGCCCGCACCCAGGGCTCACCTGTGCGGATGGAATACGTGGTGGTGACGTCGAGTCCCGGCACCTGTGTGCTGCGACCCACCGCGCGCACTGCGGCCTCCGCACCGGTGGACGAGACCACCTCCACGCTTTCCGATCTCACCGTGCGCTGCTGCCACGCGTTGCTGCCCCGCGGCTGGGCGAGGGAGGCGTAGGGCAGGTTGATCCAGTCGATCTGGTCGAGCCGGCCCACGGCCGCCAGGTCGAGGGGCTTGCCCAGGGTGACGCCGGCCAGTTGGGAGTCCTCCGCACCGGCCGAGACGGCGAGCGCCAGCAGGTCGTTGGAGAGCACCAGGTCCGAGGTGGTGGCCTGGGACTGCGGTCCGGGGACGGTGCGGCCGGTTCCGGCACGGGCGCCTGAGCGGGTCAGGCGCAGGTCGACCGTGGTTCCCGAGCCCTCGCGGACGGTGATCTCCCGCTCGGCCGGCTCGTAGCCGACGCCGTTGGCGACCAGGGTGTAGGTGCCGGGACGGGCGAAGGCCAGATACTGGCCGTCTGCATCCGTGGTGGTCGCGCCGATGCGTGTGCCCGCCGCGTCGACCACCGTCATCTGGACGTTCCTCAGGACGGCACCTGTCGCCGCGTCGGTGACCGCACCGGTCAGGCCGTCGCCCGCGTCGATGCGACGGGCGCCCGGCCGGCCGTCGCGCACCTCGTAGGCGGCGATGGTGAAGGCGGGCGAGGTCGCGTCGCCTGCCTTCAGCACGATCCGCAGATCGGTGCGCCACCGCTGGGGGGTGATGTCGCACAGGGTGTAGCCGCGATAGGTGCCGTCGTAGAACTTCACGTGCGGATTGGCCGGCAGGCCGGTGCGCACGTCCGCGTCCCAGCCTCCGGCCCCCGAGGAGATGGAGGTGCCGACGAACTCCGTGGCGATGGTGCGCGAAGACGGGTCGGCGAAGTCCTTCTTGAGGTCGTTGACCCACGCCGAGTGCCAGTCGCCGCTGAGGACCACCGGGTTGGTGGGGCGCTTGCGGTCCAGGAAGTCCAGGATGCGGGAGCGGGCCGCCGGGTAGCCGTCCCACTGGTCGAGGTTGACGATTTTGCCGGGGCCGAGGTCGTAGTCGAAGGCCGCCATGATGGTCTGCTGGGCGACGACGTTCCAGCGGGCCCGGGATCGGTCGAGGCCGTCCAGCAGCCAGCGCTCCTGCTCGATACCGGTCATGGTGCGTGCCGGGTCGTAGGCTTCGGCGCACGGCTCCTTGCGCCCGTCGCCGCACGGCTGGTCACTGCGGTACTGACGGGTGTCGAGCACGGAGAACTCCGCCAGCCTGCCGAAAGCGAAGCGGCGGTAGAGCAGGGCGTCGGGCCCGTCGGGGCGCTGGGCGGGGCGCAGCGGCAGATGCTCGTAGTAGGCCTGGTAGCCGTTGCCGCGCCGCTCCAGGAAGGGACGGCCGTCGCCGGCGCCGCCCGCGATATCGGCGGCGTAGTTGTTCTGCACCTCGTGGTCGTCCCAGGTGGTGAAGAAGGGGAACCGGGCGTGTGCAGCACGCAGGTCGGGCGAGGTCTTGTAGAGCTGGTGCAGGCGGCGGAACTCGGTGAGGCTGCCGTTGGCCGTCTCGTAGATGTAGTCGCCCAGATGCAGCACGAAGTCGATGTCCTGCTCGGCAAGGTCGCGGTAGGCGGCGAACGCGCCCCCGGTCCAGCTCTGGCAGGAGACGAACGCGAACCGAAGCCGTTCGGGCTGGTCGCCGGGCGCGGGCAGGGTGCGGGTGCGCCCGATGCGGCTGCGGACCTCGCCGTCGGCGCCCGTGGTGGAGAAGCGGTACCAGTACCAGTGGTCAGGAGCCAAGTCCTCGGCGACGACGTGCACGCTGTGCGCGGACTCGGGGCGCGCGGAGACCGTGCCGCGCCGGATGACGCGCCGGAAGTGCTCGTCACGGGCGAGCTCCCAGCGCACCTCGACGGGTTCGGCCGGCATGCCGCCGGTCTCGGCATTCAGTGGGTCGGGGGCGAGCCGGGTCCACAGCACGACGCTGTGGTGGTCGGGATCGCCGGAGGCCACGCCGAGCGTGAACGGCGCGGTGTCCAGGTCGAGCGCCTCGGCCGAAGAGGGCCAGGCCATCTGGGTGGCGGCGACGGCGCCGAACGCCGTGCCGCCGACAGCGGCGGCAGCGGCGAGGAAGCGGCGCCGACCGAGCCGCGGAACACTGGGCCAGGGGTGGATGTCTGTCACTCGGTGACTTTCCCAAGTCCGGGTGGCTGGGCGGTCACTGATGCCTGAACAGCAACTGGCCGGAAATGAACCGCCCGTCCGGCACGACTACGCAGAAATCCCCGCGGGGGGACCTGCGGCGGCGACGATCACGGATACCTGAGGGTGTCAGCCGCGGGTGCGGTTCTCCTTGAGGATGCGTACGAGGGCGCCCCAGGCGGCGGGTGTGGTGCGGAGTATCGCTCCGGTGGGGTCGCCGCTCTCGGTGAGCTTGGTCCCTCCGTCGGTGTCTGTGGCGACGTGGATGCACGAGTTGCCCTGGGCGCAGTACGAGGACTTCTGCCAGTGGTCGTATGTGGGCATGGGCGTTCCTCTCACAGCTGTTGCCTGATGCGACGGATCGGATTCCGGGTGCCCCCGGGGCCTGATCCGATCCAAGCGAGGCCGGTGGGGGCGTCAGCAATGGGCAGGGTTCTCTTTGAGGGTGCGTACGAACGCAGCCCACGCGTCGGGCGTGGTGCGGAGTGTCGCTCCGGTGGGGTCGCTGCTCTCGGTGAGCTTGACGCCGCCGTCGGCGCCCGTGGCGACATGGACACAGGATTCGCCCTGCCCGCAGTACGAGGACCTCTGCCATGCGTGCTCGTTCATATCCAGTTCCTTCACTGGTCGGCGATCAGACTGTGGATGAAGTCCCGGGACTCGTCCGGAGTCAGTGCCACGGCCTCCATGCGTGCCAGCAGGAGACGGTAGGCCTCCAGTTCCGCCTCGGCATCCACCAGGGCAGGGCCGGGCTCCGGCACCATCTGCCGGGAGATCTCGCGAGCGTGGTCCGTGGGCTGGAGGAGCCCTGGAACATGGGGTGTGTTGGCGGGCCGCAGCGCGGTCGCGTGATGCTCCAGTTCCGTGATGCCCAGCAACGGGGAAGGCAATACCGCGCGGCATGTCTCCCACCAGCCCGAGGAACGCTCCCCGGCGAGATCGGGCAAACCTGGACCTCTACAACGGGACCTACCGATGACATACAACCTCTTCACCATCGATCGCCTGCAGCCGGCCCGAGTCTCTGATGCCCTGGCGTCATGCCTGCGCATTGAGCCGAACTCCGTCGATGTCGCCGACATCGACGCCGATCAGGACAACCGCGACTGGGATGCTCTTGCCCTGTGCGACTACTCGGATGTCCTTGGCGACGTGTCACTGATTCTGGACATCTTCGTCCAGGATGCCGTCTCCCAGCAGCTGACCGAGCCGGAATTCGCTTCACGTTTCGCTGTTGCGGCGCAGACCGTGGTCCTGTATCCCGCTGAAGAGCGCCCTCCCAGCGCATATTGGCTGGTGACTCCAACCGGTTTGGTGACCCGTGCACGCCTCCTGGCGTCGGACGACGAGCGACCCGAGTACTCCATCAATGCTGTGGAGGCTGCCGTCCCTCAGCTCCCAGGCATTCGTGTCATGCAGCTTGCGGAGATCGTCCGCGAACGATGTGTCCCCACACCGACCGCCTCGAAATACATTCACGCCATGCCGACTTCGCAAGCCTGCGCGAGTTCTACGCCCACGCGACCGAAGCCGGAATTGCTGTGATCACGAACATCTCCTGGCCGACCGCAGACTTTTCGGAAGTCAGTCCTGGCAGCGGCCCTCCTTGAGGGTGCGTACGAGGGCGGCCCACGCGTCAGGGGTGGTACGGAGTATCGCTCCGGTGGGGTCGCTGCTCTCGGTGAGCTTGGTCACTCCGTCGGTGTCTGTGGCGACGTGGATGCACGAGTTGCCCTGGGCGCAGTACGAGGACTTCTGCCAGTGGTCGTATGTGGGCATGGGCGTTCCTCTCACAGCTGTTGCCTGACGCGACGGATCGGATTCCGGGTGCCCTCGGGGCCGGATCCGATCCAAGCGAGGCAGGTGGGGGCGTCAGCAATGGGCAGGGTTCTCTTTGAGGGTGCGTACGAACGCAGCCCACGCGTCGGGGGTGGTGCGGAGTATCGCTCCGGTGGGGTCGGCGGACTCGGTCAGGCTGACCGTGCCCGGGGCAGGGGCGGCTACGTGTATGCAGGACTCGCCCTCGCCGCAGTACGAGGACTTCTGCCACATGTGACTCGACAATTCGGATCCCTTCACAGGTTCTGGGCGACGGCGTGTATCAGGTCTCGCGACCCGGCAACGTCCAGGGCAAGCGTCTCCAGACGGGCCAGGACCTGGCGGTATTTGTTGAGTTGGGCTTCGGCGTCCAGGAAGACGATGCCGTGTGCCTGATCCAGCTGGACGGTGTCCAGTTGCGGTACGGGTCCGTGGACGTAGTAGATGGGCTGGCCCGCTCCTGGGTATGCACCCGCCCTGAACGGGATCACTTGAATCGCGACCTGTTCACGCTCGCTCATGGCCAGGAGATGCGCCAGCTGCTGCCTGGCCACGGCCGACCCGCCGAATTCCATGTGCAGTGCTGCTTCATGGATGACCGCACGGTAAGGCGGCGCATCCTCCCGGAAAACGACGCTTTGACGCTTGATACGAAAAGATAGGCGGTGCTCGACCTCCGGGGGAGGGAGAGCGGGAACGACCTGGCGGAATACCTCGCGTGCATGGTCTGTGGTCTGGAGCAGTCCAGGCAGTCCGGCTGTATGTGAGGTGCGCAGCGCGACCCCGTGATGCTCAAGCTCTGCCAGGTCCAGCAGACCGTTGGAAAGAATCTCTCGGTACTCCTCCCACCAGCCACGCTTACGGTCGCCGGTCATGGACGCCAGCGCGTTGACCAACTCGCGGTCCGAGCAGTCGTAGTGGCAGGACAGCGTGCGCACCCGCTCGGCACTGACGCCGTAGCGGCCGGCTTCGATGTTGCTGATGCGAGCCTGGTTGCCACCGAGGAGCCTGGCGGCCTCGGTCGCAGTGATCCCGGCACGTTCGCGCAACTTGCGCAGTTCCGCTCCCAGCCGTTGCCGACGGGCCGTTGGCGTCGTACTGGGCGACATCACTCGCTCCCCGGTCTGGTCACCCACACGAGGGTATCTGTAATGCATTCCGTGAACTTCATGGAATGCATTACATATTGCACCTTAGTGTGTGACCCAGGCCACCCGCCCGGAAGTACCCCGCTCGACGGAGCGACCTCGTCACCGGGCAACTCGAAGTGCATCCTTCAACTTCCCTCCGTGAACGGAGACTTCCATGCTTGGTTCCACCGTATCCCCGCCCTGGACATACACCCTCCAACTCCCGCAGGATCCCCGCGCCCCCGGCGTCGC
>NZ_JBSFET010000012.1:0-153831 GCF_053594575.1 Streptomyces sp. NPDC001880 | reverse complement strand
GAAGCCCAGGTCGGCGGAGCCGGTGGCGGTGACGTTCGCGGAGATCGCGGCAGCTACGTCGACCCGGCCCGCGCCGAGGGCGTACGAGGACGCGGCGAGGGTCTTGGAGCTGGACATGAGGGCGTTCTTGAGCTGGGCACCGGTCCAGTCGGGGTGCTGCTCGGCGAGGAGCGCGGCGACGCCCGCGACATGCGGGGTCGCCATCGACGTACCGCTCTTGGAGGTGTAGAGGCCGCTGCCGCCGACGAGTTGGGAGCGGGCGGCGAGAATGTTGACACCGGGGGCGGAGACGTCGGGCTTGAGGGCCTGGTCGCCGTAGCGGGGGCCCTGGCTGGTGAAGTTGGCGGCGCGGTCGGCGGAGTCGACGGCGCCGACGGTGAGTGCGGAGTCGGCGGCGCCGGGTGAGCCGATGGTGCCCGGGGCGCCGGAGTTGCCGGCGGCGATGACGAAGAGGGCGCCGGTCTCGGCGGAGAGGGTGTTCACCGCCTGGGCCATGGGGTCGGTGCCGTCGCTGGCCTCGCTGGAGCCGAGGCTCATCGAGACGATCTTCGCGTCGATGTCCTTCGCGGCCCACTCCATACCGGCGATGATCTGCGACTCGCTGCCGGAGCCCTGGTCGTTGAGGACCTTGCCGACGGCGAGGGTGGAGCCGGGGGCGACGCCCTTCTCCTTGCCCTCGGAGCCCGCACCGCTGCCGCCGACGGTGGAGGCGACATGGGTGCCGTGGCCCTGGCGGTCGGCGACCTCCTGGCCCTCGATGAAGGACCGGCTCTCGGCGACCCGTCCGTCGAGGTCGGGGTGGGAGAGGTCGGCGCCGGTGTCGAGCACGGCGACCTTGACCCCCTTGCCGGTCAGGCCGGCTTCCCAGGCCTCGGGGGTGCCGATCTGGGCGTTGGAGTCGGCCATGTCGGCCTTGACCCGGGCGTCGAGCCAGACCTTCATGGCGCCGGCCGAGCGGGTGCCGGGGCGGGCGGAGGCGGTGAACTCGCGCCAGAAGGCGGCTGGTTCGTTGGCTTTTACGGCCGCGCCGCCGATGCTGGGCAGGGCCCGGACGGTCTTGGTGCCGCGCGGGGCGGCGGCGGTGCGGGCACCCTTGCCGTGCGTCACGATGAGCGGCAGGTCGCCGGTGATGCCCTGTTCGACGAGGCCGGTGACGTCGAAGAGCCGCCGGTCGAGGAGACCGGCCTCCAGGTAGGGACGGGCCTCGTCGGGTATGACGGTGACCCTGCCGTTCACCGTCTCGTTGCGGACGGCCCCGGTGGCACCCTTGACCCGGTCGACGGTGACGGTCTTTTGGCCGCCGCCGAGGTCGGTGAGCGTGACACGGTCACCTGTGATGAGGGTGACGGTGGTACTCGCGCCCTGTGCCCCGGTGAAGGTGGCCGGTACGGACGCGGTGTCCGGAGCAGTTTCTGGAGCGGTATCGGGCGCGGCGGCGGTCTGCCCTGCCGAGAGCAGCACCAGGGAGAGCCCTGCGGCAAGCAGGGCGGCCCTTCCTCCTGCGGAAGGTCTGATCACGACGCACTCCTCGGACGCCCGGGGGAAGGGATGGTCCGGGCGCCGCGATGAGTCTGGGCCGTGGGACGGGAGTTGACGCCTGGCGCGCGTGGCGGCTTTGCGTATGGCGACCAACCGCCAATTGATGCAGCCCTGTTGACAGCTCTGGCCACCGTCCGCGCCAAGCAGGAAGGAGGAGTCCGGCCGCGTCTTCCTGGCGGCATCGCCGCCATGGCCACCGGTGCGTCGCCGCTGCCCCGGCCGCACGCGAACGTGACACTCAGGGGTGCGAGTGTCACGTTCTCGAACGGAGGTGGGAGCGCGGACGGCCCTACGCCTCCGTCACCGCCGTAGCCCGCCAAGGCGCCAAACGCTGAACATCGCGAGCGTCCGCTGCCTCGGCCCAACACGAACGTGACACCCCGAGGTGCAAGTGTCACGTTCTCGAACGGAGGTGGGAGCGCGGACGGCCCTACGCCTCCGTCACCGCCGTAGCCCGCCAAGGCGCCAGGCGCTGGACGTCGCGGGCGGTCTCCGTGACGCCGCTGAGGAAACCCTGGGCGCGCGGGGACGCCGTGTCGCGGAGCCATTCCGGGGCGATGTCGCAGACCGCGACCTTCACCTCGGTGCCGGCCAGCGCCAGGGGCAGGGTGTGGACGACCGTGGAGGGGAAGCTCAGGACCGTGCGGCCGATGGGGCCGCGGCGGGCGATGAGTTCGAGGGGGAGGTCGGGGCGGACGATCTCCAGGCCGGTGGCGGCCTCCAGGGCGTGGAGCTTGTCGGTGGACTCGCGGCGGTGGGCGAAGTAGCGGGTCGCGCCGTGGGCGCGGGCCAGGGTCGCGACGGCCTCCAGGTACTGGCCCTGGTCGACCACGCCGGTCTCGACGAGCGAGGTGCCGACCAGGTCCGCGCCCTTGGTGAGCAGCGGCGGGCCGAAGCGGGCGCGGGTCCAGGCGAAGGTGTTGGGGGTGACGGTCACGCCGGGCGGAGCCTCGACCGGCATGGCCGTGAAAACCTCGACCGTACGGGTGGCGGACGGGGTGAAGCGGCTGCGGGCGCGGGCCGTGACGGGGGCCAGGACCAGTTCGCGCGGGCCCGAGCTGCCCTTGCGGTGCCAGCGCACCAGGCGTTCGCCGCGCGCGAGCTGGGCGACGAACTCCATGGTGGCCGTGCCGTCGTCGACCACGGTGAGGCGGCGGGCCCGGACCATGGTGAGCAGGAGCTGTACGTACCGGGAGAACGGGTCGCCGATGACGACGTGCTGCGCCCTGCGGACCAGTCCGGACAGGTCGCGCAGGCTCTTCAGGGGCGCGCCCGCGCCGCCGCGCGCCTCCTGCCAGCGGACGTTGATGCCCTCGTCGCGGGCCAGCTCCGCCATCCGGCGCAGCTGACCGCGCGACATCGGGTCGACCGGGGGGAGGACGACGACCGTGATGTCCGTGAGGACCCGGTCGCCGCCTCCCTCTGCGTAGGCCCACTCCAGGACGTTCAGGAGCTGGACCGGGCTCTCGACGAAGGCGAGGTTCACCGGTCGGCCCGTCAGACCGCGACCGGCTCGGCGACCGGGGCCGCCTCGGTGCTCTCGGCGACGACGCCCGCGACCCGGCGGAGCTTCTTCATCGGGCCGAGCTCGGACTCGTACACCTTCTTGACGCCGTCGCCGAGCGAGGCCTCGATGGCGCGGATGTCGCGGACGAGGCGGGTGAGACCCTGCGGCTCGACGGAGGCGGCCTGGTCGGAGCCCCACATGGCGCGGTCGAGGGTGATGTGGCGCTCGACGAACGCGGCGCCGAGCGCGACGGCGGCGAGGGTCGTCTGGAGGCCGGTCTCGTGGCCGCTGTAGCCGATCGGGACGTTGGGGTACTCCTGCTGGAGGGTGTTGATGACCCGGAGGTTCAGCTCCTCGGCCTTGGCCGGGTACGTCGAAGTGGCGTGGCAGAGCAGGATGTTGTCCGAGCCGAGGACCTCGACCGCGTGGCGGATCTGACGCGGGGTCGACATGCCGGTGGAGAGGATGACGGTGCGGCCGGTGGCGCGCAGGGCGCGCAGCAGTTCGTCGTCGGTGAGCGAGGCGGAGGCGACCTTGTGCGCGGGGACGTCGAACTTCTCCAGGAAGGCGACGGCCTCGGTGTCCCACGGGGAGGCGAACCAGTCGATGCCGCGCTTGGCGCAGTGCTCGGAGATGGCCTGGTACTCGGCCTCGCCGAACTCGACGCGGTGACGGTAGTCGATGTACGTCATCCGGCCCCAGGGGGTGTCGCGCTCGATGTCCCACTGGTCGCGCGGGGTGCAGATCTCCGGGGTGCGCTTCTGGAACTTGACGGCGTCGCAGCCGGCTTCGGCGGCGACGTCGATCAGGGCGAGGGCGTTGTCGAGGTCGCCGTTGTGGTTGATGCCGATCTCGCCGGTGACGTAGACGGGCCGGCCGGGGCCGGCGGTGCGGGTACCGAGGGTGCGCAGACGGGAGGTGCTCATGAGGTGTGTTTCCTTAGTTCGGATGACGTGGCGGGCTTGGGGGACCCGGGGTCACTTGGGGGACTGGGTGGGATGCGTGGTCGTGAGGGTGGGGCCGAGCAGCCAGGCCGCGATCTCGCGGATGGCGCCGAAGCCCCCGGGGGTGGTCGTGACGGTGCGTGCGGCCGCCCGCACCGAGTCGTGGGCGCTCGCGACGGCGACGGGCCAGCCGGCGAGTGCGAAGCACGGCAGGTCGTTGACGTCGTTGCCGACGTAGAGGACACGTTCGGGAGCGATGGACTGTTCGTCGCACCACTGCTTGAGCGCCCGGTCCTTGCGGTCGATGCCGTGCAGGACCGGGATGCGGAGCTTGTGGGCGCGGGCGGCGACGACCGGGTTCTGCTCGCTGGAGAGGATCAGCAGCGGCAGTCCGGCCTTGCGCAGGGCGGCGATGCCCAGGCCGTCGCCGCGGTGGACGGCGACGATCTCACGGCCGTCGGCGTCGATGAGGACCCGGTCGTCGGTCTGCGTGCCGTCGAAGTCGAGGACGACCGCGTCGATGTCGTCGAGGGTGGGCAGCGGCGCGGGGTCGAGCAGCGGCGCGAGGGCGCGGGCGCGGGCCAGGTCGTGCGGGTCGTCGATCTCCAGGACCCGTGCGGCGTCGGTGCGCACCAGGGCGGTGTGGCCGAAGAAGCGGTGGCGGTGGGTGCGGAAGCCGGCGGCGTTCATGGCGTACGCGGTGCCCGTTTCGAGGAGGTCCTCGGGGCGGTCCTGGCGCATCTGGCGTACGGACTTGTCGTGGTTGACGCCGTAGTTGTCCTCCTCGATCGCGCTGCCGTCGCGCCAGAGGAAGCCGTGGAAGGGGGCGACCGTGACCGCCGTGTCGGCGCCGTCGTGGGCGACCGCGGCGGCGACGCCGTCGATGTCCTCCCGCAGCACGAAGGGGCTGGTGCACTGGACCAGCAGCACCACGTCGGCGGTCCGCTCGCGCATCGCCTCGTAGGCGTCCAGGGCGTGCAGCACCGCGTCCTCGCTGCTGGACCTGTCCCCGGCGATGGCCGCGGGGCGCTGGACGATGTGCAGCCGCTCGGACTCGCCCAGTGTCTCGCCCGCGGCGCGGGCCGCGTCCGCGATGGCCGCGTCGTCGGTCGTCACGACGACATCGGTGACCTCACGGGAGGCCAGGCAGGCGCGTACCGCGCGGGCGATCAGCGGTACGCCGCCGACCTGGGCGAGGTTCTTGGCCGGTACGCCCTTGGATCCGCCGCGGGCGGGGATCACGGCGAGCACGGTGGGGGTCGGGGTCATCTCTGCTCCTGAAGTGGTGTTCACAGCTCGCCCATCCGTCGGATCACCGGGGCGACCCGCTGGACGCCGTGCCGGTACGCGCCGCGCGCCGCCTCCCGGACCGCCTCGCGGACCACGCCGCGCACCCCGCCGGTCTCGCGGGGCCGTTCGGCGCCCGGCAGCGGGTGGCCGTCGGGGGCGAGGTGGTGGCGGGCGAGGATGCCGGGGAGGTAGCCGGGGGCGGTGGCGGGCGTGTAGTAGGGCGCGAGATCGGGCAGCCGGGCGGTGGCGAGCAGGGCGTCGACGCGGGCGCGGGCGTGGTCGTAGGCGGTGGCGTACGTGCCGTCGGCGGCGACGCCCTGGCCGGCCAGCCATTCCGGGTCGGGTTCCGGGCACAGGCCGCCGTCCAGGTGGTCCCAGGAGGTGAGCAGGCCGGAGCCGATGAAGTGGTGGTTGCCCAGTGCCTCGCGGACGCCGAGATCGGTGAGGACCGCGGTCGGCACACGCCGGTGCAGGGACTCCAGCGCGGCGGTCGAGGAGACCGTGACCAGCAGGTCGGTGCGGTCCAGGACCTCGCCCATGTGCCCGTACACCAGGCGGAAGTTGGGCGGCAGGCCGCCGGGCAGCCGCTCGGCGAGCCGCTGGTACGGGAGTTCCTCGATGTGCGTGGTGTGCTCGCCGGGCTTGGAGCGCAGCTTCAGCAGCACCTCGCGCTCCGGGTGCAGCCTGGCGTGCTCGACGAGTCTGCGCAGCAGGTACATCCGGTCGTCGCGGGAGGCCGGCACGGAGGGCTGGGCGGCGAAGACGACGGTGTCGCGGCCCTTCTGCGGGCGGTGCGGCTCGCCGCCGAGGAACGGCAGGGCGGCCTCGGTGACGGCCGAGGAGTCGGCACCCACTCCCTCGTACACCGCGCGGAAACGCTCCGCGTCGTGGCGGGAGTTGGCGAGGACGACGTCCGCGCCGTGCCGCAGCAGCAGGCCGTCGGCGAGCTTCTCGTAGACGACGCCGACATAGCCGGTGACGACGACGGGCCGGGCGGGCAGCCGCAGTGCGGCGAGTCCGTGCAGCATCGCCTGGACGGCTCCGCCGACGAGGGCGAGGACGACGACGTCGTACCCCTCGTCCCGCACACTGTGCAGGAACTCGACGGCCGTCACCTCGCGGACCCGGCCGGCCTCGATACCGACGTCGCCGACCTCGGCGAGCTGGCGCGGGGTCGGGGTGGCCCGGCCGCGCAGCAGCAGTCCGCTGATCTCGACGCGCTGCGCCGGCACCCGGGACGCGCCGGTGGTGAGGCGGCGCGCGGTGAGCGCGCCCCATTTCCACCGGGTGTCGGAGTCGGCGAGTACGGCTACCCGGAGGGCGGTCGTCTTTTCGGTACGTGGGGGCACGTCCCAGAACTTAGGAAGGCATTCCGATTCGCGGCCCAACGTGACGGCAACAGCTGGTTAACAGCCCGCCGACGCTTGGCGAATCGCCTTCACAAAGGGGACGCAATCACCCATGATTCAGCCCGGTTCATCATTCCGACATTCGCCGTTCACCCGCCGTCCCTCCCGGCGCCAAGGCAAATGACGGGCTCACGCCTAGCGTGAGACGGGTGGTTAAGCTCTCGGTCATCGTGCCGTTCTACAACGTGCAGACATACGCCCCTGACACCTTGCGAAGCCTGCGGACCAACGCCCGCGAGGACTTCGAATTCATCCTCGTCGACGACTGTTCGACCGACGGGACCGCGGACATACTGCGCCGCGCCGAGGACGAGATTCCGGGGGTGGTCGTACGCAGACACAAGCAGAACGGCGGACTGGCCACCGCCCGCAACACCGGCCTGGACGCCGCGCGCGGTGAGTATCTCGCCTTCCTGGACGGCGACGACTGGCTCGCTCCCGGGTTCTATGCCGAACTCCTGGCGCGGACCGAGGAGTTGGGCTGCGATTTCGTCCGTACCGACCATGTCCAGGTCGAGCACCGGAACCGCACGGTGCACCGGGTGCCGCACGGCAGGCGGGGCGAGGTGATGGACCCGCGGGACGCGATCCTGCCCGCCGAGCGGTCCACCTCGGTCGACTATCCGTACGCCTGGGCCGGGCTGTACCACCGGCGGCTGCTGGAGCGCGGACTGCTGCATTTCACGGACGGACTGCGTACCGCGGAGGACCGTCCGTGGATCTGGCGGCTGCATCGCGAGGCCGATTCCTTCGCGGTGCTGGGTCTTCTGGGAATTTTCTACCGACGCGGCGTCGCCTCTTCGCTCACACAGATCGGCGACGTACGCCAGCTCGATTTCATTCGCTCGTTCGACCAGGTCATTCGGGAAACAGCGGAAGACCGCGACGCAGAAATACTGCTGCCGAAAGCGGTCCGCACCTATTGCGCGATCATTTCCCACCACATGAGCTCGATCGAAAGGTTCGAACCCGCCGTGGCCCGCACACTGAAGTCCATGAGTGCCGCCGCGCTCAGGCGAATGCCGCAGCAGGTGCTCGACGACGCCCTCGACTCGATGGACGTGCAGCGCGCCACCCTGCTGCGCCGGCTGCGCCGCCGCCCGGCCGCCACGGGCGCCAAGGAGGTGACGGCCGCATGAACACCGCCCGGCCCCGCACCACACAGATCTTCCTCGCCTCCACGCTCTACGGCACCGCCACGCTCGCCGCCGCGCTCGACGCGGGCTGCTTCCCCGACGCGGACCGCCGCATCCTGCTCGTCTCGAACAACGCGGCCGTGCCGGAGACGACAGCCCGCCTCGACACGATGCCCGGGTTCGACGCGCTGCGCGGCCGCTTCGACGACGTGGTGTCCTGGAACACGACGATCGCCCCGTTCCACCCGGGCGGCTGGGCGCCGCGCCCCGACGACGTACCCCTGTGGGAGCGGCATCTGCGCCTGGCCTGGGGGCTCGGCGACGACGACATCGAGCTCGCGGTCGAGTCGATCCAGGTCAACCCCGCGCTGACCGTCGCGCAGATCTTCACCGGCGCGCCGCTCGACGTGTACGCGGACGGGCTGATGAGCTACGGCCCCACCCGCAACAAGATCGACCCGCTGGTCGGTACGCGGGTGCGCCGGCTGCTCCACCTGGACCTGGTGCCGGGGCTGAAGCCGCTGCTGCTCACGGAGTTCGGGGTGGCGCCGCAGATCGTGCCGACCGAGATGTTCCTCAAGGTGCTCGGTGAGCTGGCGGACGCGCCCGGGGCCCGGGACGGCGCTCCGCACGTGGAGGCGCCCGCGCTGCTGCTCGGCCAGTACCTCTCGGCGCTGGGGCTGATCAGCGCGGCCGAAGAGGAGGAGCTGCACCTGCGGATGATGCGCGGCGCGGTCGCGCTCGGCCACACCCGTATCGTCTTCAAGCCGCACCCCACCGCCCCGGCGCAGTGGTCGAAGGCCTTGGGCGAGGAGGCCGGGCGGCTCGGCGCCGAGCTGACGGTGCTGGACGACGGGGTGCTCACCGCCCCGGTCCTCGCCGAGGTGCTCTACCAGCGGATGCGGCCCGCGCTGGTCGTCGGCTGCTTCTCGACGGCACTGCTCACCGCCTCGGCGTTCTACGGGCTGCCGGTGGCCCGGGTGGGCACCGGGATGCTGCTGGACCGGCTCGCCCCGTACGAGAACAGCAACCGCATCCCGGTCACGCTCGTGGACGCGCTGGTGCCGGAGGTGACGGACCGGGCGGCCGTGGAGCGGGCGGGGACGGCGCAGGACGCCGAGCCGGTGGCTCCGGCGGAGCTGACCGGGCTGGTCACCGCGGTCGGATTCGCGATGCAGCCGAAGATCTACCCGGGGCTGCGCCCGGCCGCCGAGCGGTATCTGGCCGCCCACCTGGACGCCTCCACCCGGCGGTACTTCAAGCGCAAGCGGCTCACCTCGCTGGCGCTGCCGGGGGCGGTGCCGGCGCAGCTCGCGTTCCTGCCGCGCAACGCGGTGGTGCGCAGGGTGGCGCGGTCGGTGCGGCGCCGGGTGGTGCGGCAGTAGGCGGCCTGTACGGATCGGGGGCGGGGCGGGGCCGGAATCGGCGCCCAGTACGGAGCAGGGGCGGGGCGGAGCCGGAATCGGCGCCCAGTACGGAGCAGGGGCGGGGCGGAGCCGGAATCGGCGCCCGGTACGGAGCAGGGGCGAGGCGGAGCCGGAATCGGCGCCCAGTACGGAGCAGGGGCGAGGCGGAGCCGGAATCGGCGCCCAGTACGGAGCAGGGGCGGGGCGGAGCCGGAATCGGCGCCCGCCCCGCCCCGTTCCCGGCGCCGTCAGACGGGCACGCCGCCCTGGATCACCCTCAGGTCCGCCGCGTTGGCCTCGGTGACCTTCCAGAGCTCCCGCTGCCGGCCGTGCACATCGGCGACGGTCGCCGCGTGGTCGTCGAGCAGCCCCGCCGCCCGCTCGGTGAGCCGGGCCCCCAGGTGCCGGTCGTGGACCGAGATGCCCCACTCCGGCCGGTCGATGTCGGCCAGGAAGTACGCCATCTTCGGGTGCGAGATCAGGCTGATGATCGGTGTGCCGCAGCCGAACGGGATCATCCCCGCGTGCCCGCGCATCCCGATCACCAGCTTGGTCCGGGCGTAGGTGTCCCGGATCGCGTCGTTGTCGAAGTCGTACATCGGGATCACCGGCAGCGCGATCCCGTGCTCGCGCCGCAGGTCGAAGGCGATCCGCTCGTCGTCCAGCGAGTGGGCGACGCACCGGACCTCGGCCCGCTTGCCGAGCTCCCGCACCGCGGTCGCCATCTCGCCCAGGAAGTGCCCGTAGTCGTGCCCGAAGCGGAGACCGGAGCGGTCGTACGCGGCGTTGACCAGCACGGTGTCCTCGCGCCGCTCCGGGTCCGTCCAGCCGTCCACCAGCTGCCTGGTGACCGTGGCCGGGCAGGGCTGGAAGCGCACCTTGTCGTGGAGCGAGGCGGGCAGCAGTTCGCGGACCTTCTCGATGGAGCCGTGGTTGCGCAGCCCGAAGAACGAGGCCCGTTCGACGAGCCTCCGCAGGCTGGAGAGGAACCGGTCCCGCCCGTGCCCGTACGCCTGGCCGTCGAAGGCGTTGAAGCCGACCGCGTACACCATGACGGGTACGTCGATCCGGTCGAGCAGTTCGTCCGGGACGTTCCACTGCCAGCCGCTGTTGCCGTTGGGCGCGGTGTCCGGGATGAAGAGGCCGCCGCCGCCGATGACCAGGCCCCGGCGCTCGTTGACCCGCTCCAGCGCGGCTTCGTCGAAGAGCCGGTGGGCGTGGATCGAGTGCCAGCGCCGCGGTCCGGCGTCCCGGCCGAAGGCCAGCCGTACGCTCTCCGGCAGCAGCTTGTCGCCGGCGTTGCCCTGGCGCTCCATGTAGAAGGCGACATGGGCCAGTTGGCCGGAGGCGGGGCCCTCCGCGGGTGCGGCGAGGTCCGTGGTGCGCTTGTGCATCAGCCGGTTGGCGCGGTGGGTGGGGTCGACCGCGAGGCCCTTTCGGGCGTACTCGGCCGCCGCGCCGTCGTCGCCGTGGATCCAGGCGATCTGGGCGAGGCGGGCGAAGGCGGTCGCGGCCCGGTTGGGCGAGGCGGTGGCCAGCAGCAGCCGGGCGCGGGCCTCCTCGTAGCGGGAGACGCTCATCAGGGCGTGGCCGAGCACCTCGTGCGGCCAGGACTCGTCGACGGGGATCTCGACCCGGCCCAGCAGATCGGCCGCCTCCTGGTACTCGCCCGCCGCGATGTGGGCGGCGGCGACCTTGCGGGCAGCCTCCGTGGAGCCGGTGCGCAGCACGTACGGGGTGCCGTAGTGGACCAGCAGGTCGTGGTGCTTGGCGCCGGGCAGCTCCAGGTACGCGGAGTGGAACTCGGCGTCGGACAGCTCGAATTCGCGCCAGCGGTTCTCCGCCTCGCGGTAGCCGGCCTCACCGCCCTGCCAGGGCTTGTGCCGCCCGGTGAAGTGCAGGATCGCGGTGGAGTCGGGGACCGGGAGGTCGCCGGAGAGCCGCCGCTTGACGAAGTTGTAGCGGGCGTCGAGCTGGACGAAGTCGCCGTCGAGCACGGCGTTGAGGATGCCCTGGTCGTGCTTGTCGAGCTCGTAGGTGCCCGCCCGGCCGACCTCGTCGAGCCTCGCGCAGAACGCTTCGCTCAGATACTCGCGCTGGATGACCAGCAGTCCGCTGTTGAGCTTGTGCTGCCCGTAGAAGAACTGCGGTACGGCGGCCAGCCCGTCGCGCAGGGTCATCAGTTCACCGAGATCGCCGAGGACGACCATGTCGGTGTCCAGGGTGATCACGGTGTCGTAGTCGCGGACCCGGAAGACATCGAGGATGAAGTAGGCCTTGCGGACCAGGTAGTTGTCCTGGTCGCCCTTGGCGTACGAGTCGTAGTGCCCGGCGTCGACCCGGCGGAAGTCGACGCGCGGGTGCAGGGCCCGGATCCGTGCGACGGAGGAGGGGCGCAGCCCGTCGTGCAGGACGAGGAAGTCCTCGCAGACGTTCGGGTTGGACAGGGCCAGGCTGCGCAGCAGGGCGAGGAAGCCGGGCAGGTAGTTCTCGTCGACGAAGCTCGCGAAGGCGATCCGGCGCTTGCCGGTGAGCGGGTTGGCGGGCGCCGGCGAGGCGGGGAGGTCCGGGTCCGTGGCGAACGAGGTCGTGGCGGGCGGGGTCGTGGCGGTCGTCGTCATCGCAGTCGGATCCTCATGTCGGTGACGCTCTGGGCGCGTTCCATGACCCACGCCTTTTCGCTGGTGTACTCGTGCACGGAGGTGATGGGCATCCGCATGGCGCCGGGCAGGCGGTAGGCGCCGCTCTCGTAGAAGTCGAAGCCGATCAGGTCGATCCGGCTGCTGACGTCCAGGTGGTCCAGGAGCCACAGCATGTTGAAGCCGGTGGTGGGGATGGCGGGCCAGACGTCGGCGCCGACGCGCCCGATGTCGCGCAGCGGCCAGCGCAGCGACTCGTCGCCCAGGTACTGCTGGGCGCCGGGGACGAGGCGGTTGCGCAGGGAGTGCTTCCAGTCGCCGGAGACCCCGCCGAAGACCAGCCGGGTGTGCACCTTCTGGTCCCAGTTGAACCCGTGCTTGTGGATGGTGGCGTGGATGTCGGTGCGCCGTCCGGTGGCCGCCGGGTCGATGCGGTACGAGTTGAAGCGGACGACCAGGTCGTAGCCGTCGATCTCGGCGCCCATCGAACTTCCGCCGACGCGCCGGGAGTTGGCGATGAGGCAGATCGACCTGCCCGCGACCCGGTTGCGGAACTCGCCGACCGTGGTCCACTCGACGCCGCCGAAGGTGGGGTCCTCGACCGGGCCGCGCATCCGGCTTCGGCGCTGTTCGGCGTAGAGGCCGACGATCCCGGTGAGCCCGGCCACGGCGCCGGGGTCCGTTCCGGCCGCCTCCATGGCCAGTTGGAGGTACTGCGCGATGGCTTCCTGGATCTCCGTCACCGGGGCTCCGGCGCGCTCCTGGGCGAGCAGGGTGCCGATCAGCCGGGGCTCCGCCCGGTCCCAGTCGCCGCGCGCCTGGAGGGCCAGGCCCTCGGCCCAGGTCTCGGTGACGGGGCGGGCGGCGTACTCGGCTGCGGCGGGGCAGTCGCGCTCCAGGCCGCGCAGCAGCTCGTCCTGGAGCCGCGCACCCGCCCGCAGCCCGACGACCTTGGCCGCGACGCCGAAGCCGTCGTCCTCGGTGTACGAGAGGTAGCGCTCGTACGCCTCGATGGCCGCGGCCTCCGCGCCCATCGCCTCCAGCGTCCTGGCCCGCAGCCGCCAGCCGGCCCGCGAGCCCTTGCGCTGGGTCAGCACGGTGTCGGCGATGAGCACCGCGAGCTTCAGCTCGTCCTCGTAGCCGCAGTCCAGCGCCTTGTTGCCGACCGCCAGCAGCGGGTCGAGCAGTTCGTCGGCGAGAGCCGCGGCAGAGGCCGCACCCGCCTTGCCCGCGCGCCGCACCAGCGGGATCGAGGATCCGGCGGCCGGGGGGACGGCGGGCTGCGTCGCGGCGTGCACGGCCAGCAGATGCCGCAGCGCCTCCGCGAGTGCCGTACGCCGCCGGTCGAGTCCCGCCACCAGTTTGGTGCTGTGCGCGGCACAGGCCCGCAGGCAGACGTCCACGTCGGTCGGGGTGACGGAGGCGAGCTGCGGGGCGGCACTCCCGGGTGGGGCCGCGTCACGCTGCCGTGGCCAGCGGGTGCGGGCTTCTCTCATGGCGCTCCAAGCGTCTGGTGCCCGTGGGGGTGGGGGCGTGTCCGGATGTGCGGTCACCGGGGCGCGCACGGAGCCCCGCTCCGTCGAGGGGCGGATGCCCGGCGCGCGTGATCGGTTCCGCGACACGCTAGGAAACCTGAGCGGCCGCCGGATGAACTCGCCCTTTCGGTACCGGAAACTGCGCACCGACCCCGCAGGTACGGGCGCTGGTCGGCGCGCGTGCCCGACCCGGTGCCGGCCGCCGCCCCGGTCACAGCCTCCTGAGCTGGAGCGTCACACGCTGCTGAGCGAGAGCTTCGCCGCGAAGCCGAGGAAGAGCAGCCCGGCCGCCGAAGTGGCCCCCGCCGACAGCCGCTTGCGGCGGCGGAACGCGGCGGACAGCCGGGTGCCGCCGAATATCAGCATCGACAGATAGAGGAAGCTGGCGATCTGCAGCAGGGTGCCCAGCACCAGGAAGGACAGCGCCGGATAGGCGTAACCGGGGTCGACGAACTGCACGAAGAACGAGATCAGGAACAGGATCGCCTTCGGGTTGAAGAGGCTGACCACCAGCGCCCGCCGGTACGGCCGTTCCATCGCCGCCGCGGCCGCGGGCCCGGCGTCCTCCTCGGCCAGCACGGCCATCCGCCGGTGCCGCTCGCGCCACATGGTCACCGCGGCCCGCAGCATGCCGATCGCCAGCCAGGTCAGATAGCCCGCACCGGCGAACTTGACGACGGCGAAGAGCACCGGCGTCGTCTGCAGCAGCGACGAGGCCCCGAGTGCGGACAGCGTCATCAGCACGGTGTCCCCGGTCCATACCCCGGCCGCCGCCACGTACCCGCTCCGCACCCCGCGCCGGGCGGCGACGGAGAGCACGTACAGCGAATTCGGTCCCGGCAGCAGAACGATCAGCACCAGGCCGGCGAGATAGGTCGGGAGATCGGTGACACCCAGCATGAGACGGAGTGTCGCACGCGAGTGCGGCACTCCGTCCAGGGGGTTTCGGGAAGGCGCGGGTCAGTCCTCGTCGCCGTCGAGGAGGCGGTCGACGGAGAGCTTCATCTCGACGCCGACCACGTCAGGCACGGTGAACGAGGTCCCGCGCTTGTGGTGCGCCTTGTTCTTGTACTCGCCGCCCCGGGGGTCGGTGCAGAGCAGCACCTGATCGTGCTTGCGATCGGCCACGACGTAGACCGGAATGCCCGCCTGGGCATAGTCCTCGACCTTGGGGCCGAGGTCGTCCGCCCAGTTGGTCGACGTCACCTCCACGACCATGCGGAAGACGTGGGCGGCGTAGCAGTTCTTCATGACATGGGCGTCCTTGATGTCGGCCTCGACGACCGACAGATCGGGAATCGCGTAGTCCTCCGGCCCGGAGGGCAACCACAACCCGACCCCCTGGACGAGCCTGAGCCCCACGGTGCGCGCCCGCGAACCGAACTCCTCACTCAGCCAGGACAGAGCCAGAGCGTGCGATACGTCCGCCGGTGGTGTCACAGTGAGCCTCCCCTGGAGAATCTCCACGCGATGCCCAGGCAGCGAGCGTGCGAGCTGGTCGGCTGCCTCGCCGAGCGTCAGCTCCGGCTGTTCCTGCACGTGCACCTGCTCCTCGTGCTGTATTACGGCCACGGCATCCTCCTTTCGGGGACCACTGTTCATGAGCTTATCCAGGGTCGCGGACATTCAGCGAGAGATCACCCGAGCGGGTACCCGCCCCCTCAGAACGCGTCCGACGGCACATGCCTCCCCCACACCTCGCGCAGCGCGTCGCACACCTCGCCCACCGTCGCCCGCGCCTTGAGCGCGTCCTTCATCGGGTAGAGGACGTTTTCCGTGCCCTCGGCCGCCTTCCGCAGCCGGGCCAGCGCGGTGTCCACCGCGTCCTGGTCACGTCCGGCACGGAGCCCCGCCAGGCGGGCCGCCTGCTCGGCCTCGATCGCGGGGTCGACGCGGAGCGGCTCGTACGGCTCCTCCTCGTCGAGCTGGAAGCGGTTCACGCCGACCACGACGCGCTCCGCGTTGTCGGTCTCCAGGGCGATGCGGTACGCGGACCGCTCGATCTCGCTCTTCTGGAAGCCGCGCTCGATCGCGCTGACCGCGCCGCCCATCTCCTCGACCTTGGCCATCAGCTCCAGGACGGCCGCTTCGACGTCGTCGGTCATCTTCTCGACGACGTACGACCCGGCGAACGGGTCGACCGTCGCGGTGACGTCCGTCTCGTACGCCAGGACCTGCTGGGTGCGCAGGGCCAGCCGGGCGGACTTGTCGGTGGGGAGGGCGATCGCCTCGTCGAAGGAGTTGGTGTGCAGCGACTGCGTACCGCCGAGGACCGCGGCCAGGCCCTGCACGGCGACGCGCACCAGGTTGACCTCGGGCTGCTGGGCGGTGAGCTGGACGCCCGCGGTCTGGGTGTGGAAGCGCAGCATCAGCGACTTGGGGTTCTTTGCGCCGAACTCCTCCTTCATCACCCGGGCCCAGATCCGGCGGGCCGCACGGAACTTGGCGACCTCTTCGAGGATCGTCGTACGGGCGACGAAGAAGAAGGAGAGCCGGGGTGCGAAGTCGTCGACGTCCATGCCGGCCGCGACGGCGGTACGGACGTACTCGATGCCGTCGGCGAGGGTGAACGCGATCTCCTGCGCGGGCGAGGCCCCTGCCTCGGCCATGTGGTAGCCGGAGATCGAGATGGTGTTCCACTTCGGGATCTCGGCCCGGCAGTACTTGAAGATGTCGGCGATCAGCCGCAGCGAGGGCCCCGGCGGGAAGATGTACGTGCCGCGCGCGATGTACTCCTTGAGCACGTCGTTCTGGATGGTGCCGGTGAGCTTCTCCGCCGGGACCCCCTGCTCCTCGCCGACCAGTTGGTACAGCAGCAGGAGCAGCGCCGCCGGGGCGTTGATCGTCATGGACGTGGAGACCTTGTCCAGCGGGATGCCGTCGAACAGGACCCGCATGTCGTCGATCGAGTCGATCGCGACGCCGACCTTGCCGACCTCGCCGGACGCGATCGGCGCGTCGGAGTCGTGGCCCATCTGGGTGGGCAGGTCGAAGGCGACGGACAGGCCCGTCGTCCCGTTGGCGATCAGCTGCTGGTAGCGGGCGTTGGATTCCGTTGCCGTGCCGAAACCGGCGTACTGGCGCATCGTCCACGGCCGGCCGGTGTACATCGTGGGGTAGACACCGCGCGTGAAGGGGTAGGCGCCCGGCTCTCCCAGCTTTTCGCCGGGATGCCAGCCGTCGAGTGCGTCCGGCCCGTAGACCGGTTCGATGGGCAGTCCCGACTCCGACTCGCGCGTCATCTGCTGTGCCTCCCGCTGAAGCTGTCCAGTAAAGCTACTTGCTGGTAACCACGGTTCCCGCGACGGACTGCAGCGGCGGGCGCGGGACCGTTGGAGGGACAGGGGGCTGGGACCTTGCTCACAGCCCCTGCCCACGGCCCCATCGCCGCTCTCCCCCCATCATGCGCGCCACTGTGTGTCCACGATCCACCACACGGCCATGCCGTACGCGATGTTCTTCAGCGGCGGCCAGGCGGTCCACCACTCGGCGGGCTTCGCGGCCCGCGGCTGCAACGGCGCCTCGCACGGCTGCGTCGACGTCCGGGACGAGGGGAAGATCGCCTCACTCTTCGCCCAGGTGAGGACCGGGGACAAGATCGTGGTCCACGGCTGAGGGCTGCCCCGGGGAGAAGAGCTGAGGACTGTCCCGGGGAGAGGAAGGGGCGCGGACGGGACCGGGGGAACGTGTCCCGCCCGCGCCATGTGCGCTGAGCCGTAGGTACGGGGGGAACCCCGGCTCTGTGCGCTGCCGATGACCAGTCGGCTCACTCAGTACTGCGCCGCGGCTTCGAAAAACGTCACACCTGGCGATGGAAGGCTGAAAATGGCCCCTCGCGACGGCTCCGCTCAGCCCGGGGTCCGGGCCGAAGGCGTCAGGGAGACCGGGGTGGAGGGCAGCCGCACACCGCCCGCGAACCGGGCCCGGGAGGACGTGCCGGCCCCGGAGCCGCTGCTCGCGTCCGAGGCGCCGTTGCCCTGCTCGTCCTCGCCGCCGTCCCCGCTCTGGTCGTTCTGACCGTCCTGGCCCTTGCCGGCCCTCTCGATCACGCGGTCGCAGAACCGTTCCAGGTTGTGGGCGCCCTTCGCCAGCGCTTCCAGCCTGCGTCGCTGTTTGTCGCTCAGCTTGCCGTCGCGGTAGTCGCGGCAGGCCTTGAGCGCCTTGGTGTACCACTCGCCGGAACCAGCGTTCCCGGAGCTCTCGGAGTTCTCGGGCAGCCTGCCGCCCTCGGCGCTGCCCACGGAGCCGGTCGCGGCACCGCCGGGCTTCCGCTCGTCGCCGCCGTCGCCGCCCTTCGCCCGGCCCGATCCGCCGGGGGCCGGGTCACCGGCCGGGGCGGAGGGGTCCGCGGGAGGCGCGGAGGTGCCCGTCCTCGGGGAGGCGGGCGGCGCCGACTCCGGTGTCTCCTCCTCGGCGGGCTCCGAACCGAGCTCCTCGGGCGACGGCGCGGCCGAGACCGAGCTCGCGGGCAGGGGGGTGTGCCCGCCGAACGGCCCGGGAAGCATGCCGGTCCCCGCCGCCACGGCCACCCCGCCGATCGCACAGCCCGCGAGGGAGGCGACCAGGCCGAAGCGGACGGGACGGCTCCAGCGCGCGGAGCGGATACGGCCGGAGCCCTTGGACGGCACGGAGGCGGCCGCGATGCGCACCGGGTCGAGCAGCTCGGCACCGGCCGGCCGGCCCGCCTTCTCCTCGCCGCCCTTCACCTGCGCGCTCGCCCGGGTCCTCGTGCGCGCCGAGTGGCCGGCGGCGCGGAAGGCGGCCAGCGCCGCGGCCTCGCCGGGCAGTTCACCGGCGGCCGGGCGGGCGGCCCGTGCGGCGGCTTCCAGCGCGGCCACGAGCCTCTCGGCGTCCGTACACGACTGGCCGGTGACGGGATCGACCGGCTCGCCGCGGAGCAATCTCTCCGCCGCGTCCTTGTCAAGCCATTCATGCCTCTCGTCGGCCATCACATGTCCTTCTGCGTCCATGGACGCGAATGCGTCACACCGGCCGGCGCCGCCAGGCCGTTGCGGGCGGGGCGCTGAGCGGGCACCGCGTCGAGTTCCGCCGTCCGGTGCGCGGTGGACGGATCCGCCGGATCCCCCTCCGGGGCGGCGTCACCGGAGCCGTCGGCGCCCGTTGCGCCGGGGCGGGCGTCGGCGTGGGCAGTGTCCGTACGCAGCAGCTCGGCCAGCCGCTTCAATCCCCGGTGCGCCGCGGTGCGCACCGCCCCCGGGCGCTTGCCCAGGGTCTGCGCGGCGCTCTTCGCGTCCAGGCCCACAACCACCCGCAGCACCACGGCCTCGGCCTGGTCCTGCGGCAGCTGGGCGATGAGTGACATCGTGCGGCCGGTGGCCAGGGCCTCCATCGC
Organism: Streptomyces sp. NPDC001880; assembly: GCF_053594575.1. Classification (NCBI taxonomy): domain Bacteria; kingdom Bacillati; phylum Actinomycetota; class Actinomycetes; order Kitasatosporales; family Streptomycetaceae; genus Streptomyces; species Streptomyces sp. NPDC001880. The sequence goes on along the minus strand of NZ_JBSFET010000012.1, from coordinate 135,073 downwards.
CTCACCCGCGGTGTCGGACTCGGCCGGCCGCTCGGACAGTTCGGACTCGTCGCCGCCGATCGCGGGGCGCCTGCCACGCATCCGCAGATGGTCCAGCGCACGGTTGCGGGCTATGCGCGCCGCCCAGCCGCGGAAACGGTCGGCGTCGCCGCTGAACCGGTCGAGATCGCGCGCTATCTGCAGCCAGGACTCGGACGCCACGTCCTCGGCGTCCGGCTCCCCCACCAGTGTCCTTATGTAGCCCAGCAGCCGCGGCTGCACAGCGCGGTACACAGTACGGAAGGCATCCTCGTCCCCGTCCTGCGCCGCCAGCACCGCGGCGGTCAGCTCCGCGTCGTCCCCCAGCACTCCCTCAACCTGCCCTGCTGTCCCGAATCGCAGCTGGTCATCACTGCGGCGCCACCCTGCGCGACTCCGCACGCTACGTCCTCGGTGGGGGTCGCGTCCACGTCTTGTACAACCTGCAACATTCTTCGGACACCTGGCGGTGTGACAGAAAACGCGGCGACGGCGCTGAGTGGAGTACGGGGTCGTCCTACGGCCCCGCGGAAGACGACCGGGGCCTCTCCTGTGGGGGGTGGCGGCCCCGGTCGTCCTCGTTTCCGCCCCTCCGGCTTGCGCTTTTGACGTGAGCAGACCACTCGCATGACCAACCGCATGACCAACGCCGGTTCATCCGGGCTTCGCCGGACCGGCGCGCCCCCCGTCCCCGAAGCCGGCCTGCGGGCCCCTCGTCCCGACGCCTTCCGCATCGGGACATCGCGCGGCGGAGAGTGCCGCCGGACGTCGGCACTCGCTTCCACCGGGTTCCCACCCGCCCCCAGGCCGCCGGCGACCTCGCCGTGCCGCCGGTCGTGGATGCGGAACCGGCCGGGACACCCATGACGGTGCACGTCGCCGGCCCCGGCACGTGATCATCCCTGCGCCCACGGATCGACCGGAGCCCGGAAATGTCAGCGGCCTGGTGTGAAGCATGTGACAGGCGGGCAAGGCTTGACGGGGTTGGCAGGGACATGTGCGACCCATCGAACTCCGTGAGGGGGATGGGGTGTTGGGTGATCGGTCCGGCGCATGAGGCTGGGGCGCCGGGCGATCGGCGCCTGCTTCCCTCGTGGTTCCGAAAGGGTGTGCATGAAGCATTTCCGGCTGCTTGTTCTCGGTAACGGCATTTCCGCGTACGGCAGTTATCTGAACATGGTCGCGCTGAACGTCTTCGTCTACGACGTCACCGGGAGCGCCCTGGCCGCAGGGCTCTTCATGGCGGTACGGCTGGGGACGAGTGTGGCGGCGGGGTTCGTGAGCGGGCGCCTCGTCTCGGCGTACGACCGCAAACGTCTGATCGTCGGTGCCGACCTCGGCCAGGCGCTGGCACTCCTGGCGCTGGTCCTGGCCCCGGAGGCCGGCCGGATCTCCCTGCTGTACTGCCTGGCCGTGGTCACCGGGGGCTGCTCGACGCTCTCGCAGGTCGCTCTGCGCAGCAGCATCCCGGAGATCGTGGGGGCCGAGCACCGGACCCGCGCCAACGGCCAGCTGGTCACCGGCCGTTCCCTCGCCATGATCGCGGGCTTCTCCTCGGCGGGTGTGGTGGTGGCGCAGCTCGGTTACACGGCGGCGTTCGTCCTGGACGCGGTCACGTTCCTGGTCTCCGCGTCGATACTGCTGGTGCTGCCGATCCGCACGAGGGCCCGGCCCGAGGGGCCCAAGGGCGCCGAGGACGGCACACCGAGCGCCGGTCACCGTTCCGTCCGGTTGCTGTGGGCCGGCGCACCGGTGCTGATGGCGATGATCGCCGTGCGGGCCGTCGACGGGCTGGGATCCTCCTCGCACAACGTCGCGCTGCCCGTCTACTCCAGCCTGCTGGACCCCGATCATCCGGCCACCTTCATCAGCCAGTTCTGGGCCACCTGGGCGGTCGGCACCATCATCGCCCAGCAGGTGCTGGCCCGGTACACCCGCCGGGCCGGGCACACCTTGGGCGAGCGGGCCTTCGCGGCCGGCGCCTGCGTCATGTCAGCAGCGTTCATCGTCGTGTTCAGCGGGCTGCCCACCGTACCGGCGCTCGCCACGGCACTCGTCGCCGGAGCGGCGGACGGACTCACCGAAGTCGTTTACGTGTCGCGGCTCCAGGCGGTCCCCGACGAGCAGCGCGGACGCCTCTTCGGGCTCTCCGCCTCGGCCGAGAACGCCGGGTTCGGCCTGGGGATGCTGATCAGCGGATCGCTGCTGGAGACCTTGTCCCCGTTCCAGGTGGTCGCCTCCCTGCACGGCCTCGCCCTCGTCCTGTGCCTCGCCCTGCTGACGATGCTCGTGCTGCGCCGTTCCCCGGCCGGGCCCGACCAGGTGCGACAGCCCGGCAGCGGCACCTTGCGCGAAGGCCGCGGCCGATGAGCGGTGGCGGGCAGGACCCGCGCATCGCCGTGGTCGGGATGTCCTTCCGGCTGCCGGGGGCCGACACGCCGGAGGACCTGTGGCGCATCATCCGCAACGGCGAGGACCGCTTCACCCGCTTCACGGAGGACGAACTGAAGGCCGCGGGCGTCCCCGAGGAGCTGTACCGGCGCGACGACTTCATCGGCGCCTCGGCGGTCCTGGACGACATCACCGGGTTCGACGCCCGGCACTTCGGGATGAGCGCCCGCGAGGCCCGCCTGACCGACCCCCAGCATCGCCTGTTCCTGGAGTGCGCGCAGCACGCCCTGGAGAACGCCGGCTACCCCGACGAGCGGGACGGAAAGCGGATCGGGGTCTATGCCAGCACCGGCTACCACCTGTACAACATGCAGTCCTATCTGCTCAACAACGTCCTGCCGAACGAGGACATCGCCGACTGGCTGGCCGGCATGCAGGTCCTGGTGGGCAACTACACCGACTTCAACGCGACCCGGGTCGCCCACCGGCTCGGTCTCACCGGCCCCGCCGTCAACGTACAGACGGCCTGCTCCAGTTCGCTGGTGGGTGTGCACCTGGCAGCCCAGTCCCTGCTGCTGGACGAATGCGACATCGCGCTGGCCGGCGCCAGCGCCATCCATGTCCCGCAGGTCCTCGGCTACCACTACGTCAAGGGCTCGATCCTCTCCAGGACCGGCCGGCTCCGGGCGTTCGACGCTGCCGCGAACGGGACCGTCGGCGGCACCGGTGTCGTGGCCGTCGTACTGAAGCGGCTGTCCCGTGCGCTCGCGGACGGCGACACCGTGCACGGCGTCATCCGTGGCTGGGGCATCTGCAACGACGGCGCCGGCAAGCAGGCGTACGCGGCACCCAGTGCGCGGGGCCAGCAGGAAGCCGTACGCCGGGCGCTGGACCACGCGGGCGTCGGGGCGGACACCATCGGGTATCTGGAGACCCACGGCACCGGCACCCTCAAGGGCGATCCCATCGAGCTGGAAGGGGCGAGCGCGGCGTACCGGCAGGACACGGACCGGACCGGTTACTGCGCCCTCGGGGCCGTCAAGACCAACATCGGGCACCTCGACGTGGCATCCGGACTGGCCGGTCTCGTCAAGGCCCTGCTGGTGCTCAAACACGGTGTGATCCCGCCGATCGGGGGCTTCAGCGATCCCAATCCGCTGCTCGGGCTGGAGGACAGCCCGTTCTACGCACCCCGGGCCCTGCAGCCGTGGCCCGAGAACGGCACCCCCCGGCGGGCGGGTGTCACGTCGCTCGGGATCGGCGGCACCAACGTCCATCTGATCCTGGAGGAAGCCCCCGAACCCACGCCGCGCAACGCCACCGCGGCCCCGCCGGACGTACTTCTGGTCTCCGCGACGAGCCGGGAAGCCCTCGCCGACAACGTACGGTCCCTGCGCGACCTGCTCCGCAGGCGGACCGCTCTGCCCTTGGCGGATCTCGTCACGACCGCCGCCCTCGGGCGCTCGCACGGCCGGCACCGGATCGCGGTCCGGGCCAGCACACCGTCCACGCTTGCCGATGCTCTGGACGCCTGGCTCTCCGGCCCCGCACCGCTCGCAACCGCCGCGGACCCCGTGCCGCCGGGGGACACACCCACCCGGGTGGTGTTCCAGTTCACCGGCCAGGGTGCCCTCCGCCCCGGAGCGGCGGCGGCCCTGTACGAACGGTTTCCCGTCGTGCGTGAGGTCCTCGACGCCTGCGAGGCGTGGCATCGCCGTCTCACCGGTGAACCGATGCTGGCCGGACTCCTCACCGAGGGGGCGGGCGCACCGGGGGCCGTCTGGCCGACCGCGACCGCGCAGCCGGCCCTGTTCGCCCTGCAGTGCGCCCTGGTCCGGCTGTGGGACGAGTCGGGCATCAGACCATGGGCCGTGACAGGCCACAGCGTCGGCGAGTACGCGGCGCTCTTCGCGGCCGGGGCACTGTCGCTCGCGGACGGCCTGGAACTCAGCACGCATCGGGGCCGGTTGATGCGGGATCACTGCGTGCCGGGCGCCATGGTTGCGGTGGCGCTGGAGCGGGAGTCCGCCGCGGAGCTCGCCGCCTCGCAACCCGGCCTGGAACTCGCCGTGACCAACGGGGAACGCTCCCAGGTGCTGGCCGGTCCCGTCGCGGACGTGGACCGGATGTGCGCCGTGCTCGATGACCGGGGCACCCCGTACGAACGCCTCGCGGTGGACCGGGCCTTCCACACCTCTGCCACGGAGCCGATGCTCGACGCGTTCGCAGCGGTACTGGCGAAGACCCCCTTCACACCGGTACGGATCCGCTTCATCAGCTCTCTCGACGGCCGGACCCGTGAGCCCGGCTGGACGCCGGACCCGGAGCACCTGGTCCGCCATGCCCGCGAGCCGGTGCGCTACGACGCGTCGCTGCGTGCCGTCGCCGGTGAACGGCCCGACGTGCTCCTGGAGATCGGACCGCACACCACACTCAGCAGCCTGGCCCGCCGCTCCCTGCCTGCCGTGCGGACGGCTCCCTCCCTGCACCGGGGCACCGGACTCACGGCGCTCTTCGGCGCTGCGGCGACTCTGCACTGCGCGGGAGCGGATGTCCGCTGGGAGACGTTCCTGGCCGGCACCGGAGGGCGGCGCATCCCGCTGCCCGGCTACCGCTTCCAGCACCGAGACCACTGGGTCGGGGCCCCGCCCAGGCCCCGCGGACCCATTTCCCCGGCGAGAGAGGAACGCATCATGATGTCAGAAGCGACGGAGACCAGGCGCCTACTGGACAGCATCCTCGGTGTGCTGTCCAGGGCCTTCGGGGAGGACCTCGCCTCGATCCCGGCGGACACCCCGTTCTTCGATCTCGGTGCGGACTCGCTCCTCATGATCAATGTGCTCCGGGAGATCGAGCAGGAGCACCACGTCAGGGTCACGATGCGCGAGCTGTTCGACGAGACAGGAACGCCCCGGCTGCTCGCCGAACTCGTGGCTGCGCGGCTGCCCCTGCAGCCCGGAACCGCCCCCGTGCCGGCCACCGCACCCGCCACCACCGAACCGGCGTCCGGGGAGCTGCCCGCCGCACCGCACTTCGGTCCGGCAGCAGCCACCGCACAGCCGCCCGCCCCACAGCCGTACGCGGCGGAGTGCCCCTCCGCCGGTCCGTCGGCACCGGCCGCCCGGCAGCCGGCCGCCCGCGCTCCTCAGCCGTTCACCCACGCGCCGATACCCACGCAGTACACCGCACCCCCCTCCCCCGGCGCACCGCCTGTGCACACCGCGCCGACCGGCGTGGCACCGCCTGTCCCGCACGCCGTCGCGGACGACGGTTTCGTCACCCGGCAGGAGCTGCTGGAGCTGTCCCGACGGGTCCAGCAGCTGTCCGAGATCCAGCTCCAGATGCTCACCCAGATCTCCCAGATATCCCAGCTGCTCGCACTCCGGAGCAACGCGACGGCGGCCCTGCCGAACGGCGAGGTGGTCCGGTGAACGAGCAGGAGAGCCTTACGGCCGCCCTGGACCGGGACCTGGCCGCCATGGCCGGACTCGCACAGCGCATCACCGAACAGATCGACGCCGGGCGAGCCACGGCCGGCAGTACCCAACAGCCCCAGGCACACGGGCCGCGTGTGGTGATCGCCCCCGATGCCGGCATGGTCCGCTCCACCTCACCCCGCACTCAGCAAGAACATCTCGACGACCTCGTACGCCGGTACACGGCACGGACGGCGGCCTCCAGGCAACTCGCCCAGCGCCACCGCCGAAGACTCGCCGACAGCAGAGCGGTCGTCGGATTCCGCAAGTCGACCAAGGAGATGCTCTATCCCGTAGCGGCCCGTCGCGCGGAGGGCGCACGGATCGAGGACATCGACGGCAACAGCTACATCGACATCACCATGGGCTTCGGGGTGCTCCTCTTCGGCCACGAGCCCGGCTTCGTCCGGGAAGCCGTACGCGAACACCTCTCCCGAGGCATCCGGCTCGGCCCCCGCAGTGTCGAGACGGGCGGGGCCGCCGAGCTGCTGTGCGAACTGACCGGGATGGAACGGGTGGCCTTCGCCAACTCCGGCACGGAGGCCAACGCGGCGGCGATCCGTCTCGCCCGTGCCGCCACCGGCCGCGACCGGATCGTCACCTTCCAGGGCTCCTACCACGGTCATGCCGACCAGGTACTGGGCCGGCCCGCCGGCCACGGTGCTCAGGAGGGGACCGCGCCCGTCTCCCGGGGCATCCCGCACAGTGCAGTCTCCGAGCTGACCGTCCTCGAATACGGCAGCGAGGAGGCCCTTCACGCGATCGAACGGGACGCGGCGCGGATCGCGGTGGTCATCGTCGAACCGGTGCAGAGCAGGCATCCCTCGCTCCAGCCGGCCGCGTTCGTCCACAGGCTGCGCGAACTGACCGCCCGTCACGGCATCGTGTTGATGTTCGACGAGATGCTGACCGGATTCCGTCCCGCTCTCCGTGGCGCGCAGGAGCTCTACGGCGTCACCCCGGATCTCGCCACCTACGGCAAGCTCCTCGGCGGCGGATTCCCCATCGGCGCGGTCGCCGGCCGCTCCGACATCATGGACGGGATCGACGGCGGCTACTGGACCTACGGGGACGACAGCGGCCCGACCGCCGACACGACCTTCTTCGGCGGCACCTACCTGCAGCACCCCGTGTCGATGACCGCGGCGCACGCCGTACTCACCCATCTCAAGGAACACAGTCCGCACCTGCAGGAACGGCTCAACGCCCGGACGACCGAACTGGCCACCGGGCTCAACGACTTCTTCGAGGCCGAGGAATTCCCCCTGCGGATGGGCTGGTTCGGCTCCCAGTTCCGCTTCGAGCACCGCGCCGACATGGAGCTCCTCTACTACCACCTGATGCTGCGGGGCGTGCATGTATGGGAGTGGCGCAACTTCTTCCTCTCCACGGCTCACACCGACGGCGACATCGAGCACGTGGCCGACGCCGTGCGGGGGTCGCTGAGGGACCTGCGCAAGGCCGGCTTCTTCCACACCGGCAAAGCCCCGTCCCAAAGGCCCGCTCCCGGCCGGGCAGCCGTCACAGCGGCGGCGGCCGTCCCGGCCCCGGTGGCCGAAGCCGTGGCCGTGACCGAAGCCGAAGCCGTGGCCGACGCGCCCCCCGTTCCCGTAGCCGCCCCGGATCCCGTTCCCGTGACCATCCCGGATTCCCTTCCCGCGGCCGCCTGTGTTCCCGTGGCCGTCCCGGATTCCGCGGCGCTCACGACGCCGCGCCGCGCGGACTTCAGCCTCTACTTCTTCGGTGACTACCCGGACGACGGCTCCGGTCCGAAGGAGGGCCGCTACGAACTGCTCATGGAGGCGGCCCGGTTCGCCGACCAGCACGGGTTCGAGGCACTGTGGATGCCCGAACGGCACTTCAACTCGTTCGGCGGCCTCTTCCCGAACCCCGCCGTCCTGGCCGCGGCGCTGTCCCGGGAGACCCGGCGCATCCGCCTCAACGCCGGCTCGGTCGTGCTCCCGCTGCACGACCCGATCCGGGTGGCGGAGGAGTGGTCGATGGCGGACAACCTCTCCGGCGGACGCATCGGCCTCGGTGTCGCGAGCGGGTGGAACGCCAACGACTTCGTCTTCTTCCCCGAGCGCTTCGGGCCGCACAAGCAGGAGATGTACGACCGGCTGGAACAGGTGCGGAGCCTCTGGCGGGGCGAGGCACTGCGCCGCACCACCGGGGACGGCGAACGGGAGATCCGCCTCTACCCGCGCCCCGTCCAGACGATGCCGCCGCTCTACACGGCGGTGGTCGGCAACCCGGAGTCGTACGAACGCGCCGCCGCGCACGACCTGGGCATCGTGACCAACCTGATGACCCAGGACATCGACCAGCTCGCGGACAACATCGCCCGCTACCGCCGGGCCCGGGCGCGGCACGGCCTCGACCCGGACGCCGGGCGGGTCGCCGTCCTGCTGCACACCTACCTCGCCGAGGACCACGACACCGCCCGCGCCGAGGCCTTCGCGCCGATGGCCCGCTACATGCAGGCCTCCCTGTCCCTGTTCAGCGGCGTCACCAACAGTCTCGGGGTCACCGCCGACCTGAGATCGCTCAGCGAGGACGATCTGGACGTGGTCTTCCGGCGCGCCTACGGCCGCTACTGCGACCAACGGGCCCTGATCGGCGATGTGGACACCGTCCTGCCCGTGGTCGACGCGGTGGTCGACGCGGGTGCGGACGAGATCGTCGCACTGGTCGACTTCGGCGTCTCGGCGGACCAACTGCGCGCCGGTCTCCCCCGGCTGGACGCCCTCCGCCGCCGCCACCGGGAGCGACGGGCACCCGACCCGGGTGCGCCCTTGTCCCCGGGCCAGGAGCGGATCTGGTTCCTGGAACGCCTGCTCCCGGGACGCACCGCCTACAACGAGGTGAAGGCGATCCGCCTGCGCGGTGCGCTCGACACCGAAGCGCTGCACACCGCGCTGCGCCGGCTCGTCGCCCGCCACGAAGGGCTGCGCACCGTCTTCCGGCAAGCCGGCGATTCGGCGGTCCAGCTGGTGCGGGAGGCCGCCGAACCCGACTTCGACGTGGTGGACGGCACACTCCGGGCCGAGGCCGCCGTACAGGAGGCACTGTCGACGGAGAGCGCCCGCCGCTTCGACCTGGAGAACGGTCCGCTGTTCGTCAGCAGGGTCGTGCGTACCGCGGTCGACGAGCACGTGCTGGTCCTGTCCTTCCACCACATCGTGGTCGACGCGGCCTCGGCGGCCGTCCTGTGCCGGGACCTCTCCGCCTTCTACCGGGCGGAGCGCGACGGCACGGAGGCCGGCCTGCCCGCACTGACCTGGAGCTACGCCCGGCACGCACGGGAACAGCGCGCGGCGGCGGACGGCCCCGGCACCGCGCAGGACCTGGCCCACTGGCTGCGCGTGCTCGGTGGTGACCTGCCGGTCCTCGAACTGCCCACCGACCGCCCCCGGCCGGCGGAGATGACCTCCGAAGGCCGCGCCGTCTTCCGCTCCCTCGACCCCGGCCTGTCCGAACAGGTCAGGCAGCTGAGCCGCGGCCACCGCGCCACCCTGTTCATGACCCTGGTGGCCGGCTGGGCGGCAATGCTGCAACGGGTCACGGGGCAGGAGGACATCGTCATCGGCATCCCGGTCTCGGACCGGCCGCAGCGGGCCGAGGAGCTGATCGGCTTCTTCGTCAACACCCTCGCTCTGCGGGTCGACCTCTCCGGCGATCCCGGGTTCGGGACGCTGCTGGACCGGGTGCGTACCGTCGCGCTCGACGCCTACGACCACGCGGGGACACCGTTCGAGAAGGTGGTGCGCGTGCTCGCTCCGCCGCGCAGGACGGACCGCACGCCGGTGTTCCAGGTGTGCGCCGAGTTCCAGTCGGCGGAGCCGTTCCGCCTCGACCTCCCCGGCATCGAGGCGGTCGCACTGGACGCGGGCCCCGACAAGGCGCTGACCGACCTGACGGTCTACTTCACCGACCGGCCGGAGGGCGTTCGCTGTCATCTGGAGTACAACGCCGACCTGTTCGAGCCGAGCACCGTCGACATGTTCTTCACGGTCTTCCGCGACCTTCTGGCCGCCGCAGTCGGCAAACCCGGCACACCGCTGTCCCTGCTCGCGCCTACGGCGGTCGAGGGTGACGAGGTGCCGGAGAGCTGGGAACACGGTCCGGTCCGGCCGGTCGCGGACACCACCGTGCACGGCTGGATCGCCCGGCAGGCGGCAGAGCATCCCGCGCGGACCGCGGTGGTGGGCGAGGACGCCGTACTGACCTACCGGGAGCTGGACGAGCGCGCCGGCCGGCTCGCCGCCGTGCTCGCGGAACACCGGGCCAAGAGTGACCAGGAGTCCTTGGTGGCGGTGTGGCTGCCGCGCTCCGCGGAGTTCGTCGTGGCGCTGCTCGCCGTGCTGCGGGCCGGTTGCGCGTATGTGCCGCTCGACCCGTCGCTCGGTGCCGTCCGCGCCGCGCAGGTGATCGCCGAGAGCGGCGTCCGCACGGTGATCAGCGGCGCGGACGGACCGGGGGAGCTGCGGCTGCCCGGGTCGGTGGCCGTCGTCGCGCCGGACGCCGCCCCGACGGGAGCCCCCGGGTCGGACACCCGGCCGGCAACCGGCACCGGGGGCTCGTCCACTTTCTCCGCGTGCTCCGTCATCTACACCTCGGGCAGCACCGGCACGCCCAAGGGTGTCGTGCTCACACACCGCGGCCTCGTGGACCTCTGCCAGTGGCACCACGAACGCTTCGCGTTCACCGGCGACGACCGGAGTGCCGTCGTGTGCAGCCAGAGCTTCGACGCCTCCCTCCTGGAGATCTGGCCGGCGCTGACGGCGGGCGGCACGGTCGTCGTGGCCGGTGAGCCGGTCCGGCGCGATCCGCTCGCCCTGGCCCGGTGGTACGCGGACCAGGACATCGCCTTCAGCATCCTGCCGACGGCCCTGGGCGAACAGGTGCTGCGCCTGCCGGTGGCCGATCAGCCCCCGCTGCGCCATCTGCTGCTGGGCGGCGAGGCGCTCCGCAGCCGCCCCAGGCCCGAGGCGCCGTACGAGACGCTGAACGTCTACGGCCCGACCGAGGCGACCGTGCTGTGCGTCGTCGGCACTGTCTCGCCCGGGGCCGACGGGCCCGTCGCGGACGAGGGAGCGGACGTGATCGCGATCGGGCGTCCGGTCGACAACGTCACGCTGCGCGTGGTGGACGCCTCGGACAAGCCGGTGCCCATCGGTGCGGTGGGGGAGCTCCTCGTCGGTGGTCCCGGGGTGGCCACGGGCTATCTGCACCGGCCGGACCTCACCGAGGAGAGGTTCACGGCCGGCCCGGAGGACGGGGCGGAGGCCCGCTACTACCGCACGGGTGATCTGGTCCGCTGGACGGCGGACGGGCGCCTGGTGTTCGTGGGCCGTACCGACGACCAGGTGAAGATCCGCGGATTCCGGATCGAGCCGGAGGAGGTGGCGCAGGCGCTGGGCCGTCTCGACGGCGTCCGCCGGGCGGCCGTCGTCGGCCTGCGCCGTGCGAACGGCGAGGCCTTCCTGGCCGCCTATGTGGTACCCACCGAGCCCGGCCGCGACAGTACGGCGGAGCAACGGTCCCGCACGGACCGGTGGGCCGAAGAGCTGAACCACCACCTGCCGGAGTACATGGTGCCGCGCGCCTGGCGGGTCCTCACCGAACTGCCGCTGACCGGTAACGGCAAGCTGGACCGGACGCAGCTCCCGCCGGCCGGTCCCTTCCTCCCGGCAGACGCAGAGGGGGCCTGCCGGGCCGACGGCCCGTCGCCGGAGGCCGAACCCCTCACCGCGGTGGAGAACGGACTTCGTGATCTCTGGGCGGCCGAGTTCGGCCTCACCGCGTCAGGTGTCGATCCGGATGTCTCCCTCTTCGACCTGGGCGGACATTCACTCACCGCGATGAGGCTGGTCAACCGGATCAGAGAGGCATGGGGCATCGAGTACCCGCTTTCGCGCCTCTACCAGGAGCCCACACTGCGCGCCATGACGGAGTTCGTGCGCGGCACCGGATCGAGAAGGGTCGTCCGCGGCGGCCCGGCCAGCGAGCAGCAGTCGCGCTTCGCCACCCTGCACGCCCGCCACACCAAGCCACAGGTCTTCAACGTCGCCCTGCGGATGACCTTCTCCGGCCGGCTGGACCCCGGATCGCTCCACACCGCGCTCCAGACCCTGACGGAGCGTCATGAATCGCTGCGTACCCGCCTGGTACGGGAGGGCGTCGGCTCCTGGCGGCAGGAAGTGCTCGAATCCCGTCCCCTCGACCTGCCCGTCGACGACCTCACCTCACGGCCGGAGCCGGAACGGCAGGCCGAGGTGCGGCGGCTCGCCGAGCAGGCGGCGGAGACACCGCTCGACCTCTTCGAGGGGGACGTGCTCTCCACCCGCCTGCTGCGCACCGGCGCCGAGGAGTGGGTGCTGCTGCTCGTGATGCACCACTGCACCTGCGACGGGTGGGCCCTGACCACGCTGCTGAAGGAACTCGCCGCGCTCTACCGAACGGCTGTCACCGGAACCGGACACGGCCTGTCACCCGCGGCACCACAGCAAGTGGAGTACGCGCACTGGCAGGTCGCCCGTGAGGCGGCGACCGGTGAGCGCCGCACGGACTACTGGCTGGAGGAACTCGCCGACGCCCCCTTCACGCTGGATCTGCCGCTGGACCGGCCGAGGCCCGGCACGCTCAGCGGGCGGGGCGGAGTCGTCGAATTCACCGTGCCCGCCGAGATCCGGGCCGCTGTGGAGCGGCTGGCCGTCCGGCGGGCGACCACGCCCTTCGTGGTGACCGCGGCGGCGCTCGGCCGGCTGCTGGCGGCGAAGGCGGAGCAGGCGGACGTGGTGATGAACATTTCCTACGCGGGCCGGGAAAGCCGCGAGTTCGAGTCCCTGGTGGGCTGCACGGCCACCGGGTTCGCCCTGCGGGTCCGTGACGCGCGCGCCGGTTCCTTCGCGGCGCTGACGGACCGGGTCACCCGTACGACGGTCCTGGGCATGGAGCACGCCATGCCGCCGCGCCGGGTGGCACCGGCGATGCGGGAGCGCAGGGGCGTCGTCATTCCGGACGCCCTGGCCATCGGCCTGGCCTACGAGAGTTCGCTGGACACCGGGATCGAACTGCCGGGGCTCACCACCACGGTGGCGGAGATCGCCCCGGCCGCGTCCCGGTCGGAGTTCATCATGGTGCTGACCCCGGCCGGGGATGTTCTGGAGGGGGCCGTGGAGTACTCGGCCGACCTGTGGGACCGGGCAACGGTCGAGACATGGACACAGGAGTACGTGCGGCTGCTGCGGGACGAGGTCGGCAAGGCGCTCGCCGACGGGACGGACTGACCCCGGGGCGTAGCGGACGACGGGGGACGGCACGCGGGTCCGGCACAACCGACCCGCGTGCCCTCCCCGGGCAGCCGGCCCGGTGGCGGCAGCGGCGCACCGTCTCCGCGCCGGCGTCCGACGCCGCCTCCGTGCCGAGGTGGACCTCCAGGGCCGGCAGCGAGCAGACGTCGGCCCACTCCCGCAGCCCCGGCGCCGCCCGGTCGGCCGGGGCCTCGCCCAGCGGCCTCCGGATCCTCGGGGCCGCACCCTCCGCACCGGCCACGGCGTCCAGCGCCGCACGGGCCGGAGCGAGACGGCCGGGCCGGAACGCCGGGTCCGCGCACGCCGCCCGGAGCGGACGGAGCGGATCCGGGTCCGCTTCATCCGGGGGCTGCGACAGACAGCGGTCGAGGCAGGCGACCGCACTCGCGGCGAGCCCGCGCCCGTAAGCGGCGGCGATCGGTTCCAGCAGGCTCGTCGGCGTCCCCGTCGGCACGTCCCCCCGTGCGCGCACAGGAGGACGAGGCACTTCCCGTGACCGCGTTCAGCACCGGATGGCTCAAAACCGTCACCACCGAGGGCCGAGATCAGTGGGCGCGGCCCCAGTGGGCGCGCTCCGCCAGACCCGGTGCGCTCAGCGGATACACACCGAGTGCCGCCCGCTCCCCCTGCATCCGGGTCAGCTTGCGCACGAAGAGGATGGCGAGCACTGCGGCCACGATGTCGATGCCGTCGGTCGCCACCAGCAGGGGAGTCGTGTCCAGGATCTCCTGCGGCTGCTCGGCCGCCCAGTACCGCCGGGCCGTGAACTGGGAGACGATCTGCGAGCAGACCCAGACGCCCCACCACAGGTTCATCACGGTGGCCGGGACCGTGCGCCAGCTGCCGTCGGTGTTGGTCTGGGCGCTCGCGGTCCAGATGCCGCCCGCGATCCGGCGCGGCAGCACCCAGTTGGCGATCGGGACGAACCAGGCGCCGACGGCCCAGCCGGGCCTCATCGACTGCAGGCTCGGGTCGAACACCTCGGCGTTGAGCCGTACCCGCCGGAACCAGATGATGAAGACGACCCCGGTGGCCAGGGTCGCGAGGGTCTGGAGCGAGCTCGTGGCCCCGTACAGAATGTCCGCGAAGGTCGCCGCCTCTTCGTCGTACGTCGCGAAGTCGTTCGCCACTCCGGCCGCGAGCACGCGGTGCGTGTTCAGCCCCGCCGCCACGGCGAGCACGTCCGACACGGCGACGAGCGCCAGCAGCACGACCACGGCCTTCGCGGTCCCCTCGGGCGAGCGCAGATACTGCTGCGGCGCGATGAAGGCCGGGGCGGGCGGCATCGGGGCCGCCGCACCGGCCGGCCCGGCACAGGTCAGGCAGCGTCCGTCGTCGGTGACCGGCGGTCTGAGACGGCAGGTGGAACAGAGCATGAAGCGGAACCCCCCAAGGTTCTGAGCGCGAACGCGCGCCCCTCCCCGGTTGCGCGCGGCATGCGGAACCTAACTTCCGCCCACCTCGCTGTCCACGCCGATTCCGCTCAGCCCGTCCCGTCGATCCGCGCGGCCAGTGCCCGTCGATCCGCTCAGCCCGTCCCGTCGATCCGCGCGGCCAGTGCCCGGAACCGGTCCCAGCTCAGCGCCGGCTTCCCCGGGGCCCACAGCTTCTGGGCGGTCGCCCGCAGCGGCATCCGGATGCCCTGCGCCACCTGCGCCGGGGTCTGCGCCTGCGGGAGGTCGCCCCAGACCGCGAACCGGCCGCCGAGGATCTGGCCGGAGTAGCGCGCCGGGACCGGCTGGGTGCCGCGCAGGACGAGCGGGGTCCACTGCTCGTAGATCCGCTCGCCCGTCGGGTAGACGAAGTTGTTGGGCTGGCCGAGCACGTAATAGAGGAACTCGTCATTGAGGTTCACCACGCGCCGCCCCTCGCTCAGATACTCCTCCGGCTGCCGGGCGCCGTACTCCCTGCCCGTCCAGTACTCGACCTCGATGTCCTTGTCGGCGTGGACGATTCCGTCGCGGAAGATGCCGTCGTTCCATGCCTTGGGCCGTTTGCCGTGCGGGCGCACCACCGCCGCGCGGTCGTTGAGCCAGCCGGTCGTCAGGTCCTGGATGGCGGCCTGCGCTCCGTACTTCTGCTGGGCGGCGCGCTGGAGCTGCGGGTAGGAGGCGGCCGGGTCCTGTGCCATCAGCGCGAGGTATTCGTCGCCGCCCAGATGCCAGTACGCACCGCCGAACAGCTCGGTGTACTCGCCGAGGAGTTCGTCGATGAGCTTCGCCGAGCCCGGGTCGGAGATGTCGATCGACCCGGGTGACCGGGTGCCCGACACATTGCGCAGCTGGAGGTCGGGGTGGGCCCGCAGCACCGCGCCGAGATGGCCCGGCGAGTCGAGCTCCGGGACGACCTCGATGTGCAGCCGGGAGGCGAGGCCGAGGATCCGCCGCACCTCCGCCTTGCTGAGGTGCTCCGGCGACACCACCTCGGGGTGGGTGTCGGACTCGATACGGAAGGCCTGGTCGTCGGAGAAGTGCAGGCCGAGCTGGTTGAGCTTGAGGTCGGCCATCTCGCGCAGCCGGTCCTCGATCCAGGCGACGGTGTAGTACTTGCGCGCGATGTCGAGGTTGAGACCGCGCTGCGGCCGGTCGGGGCGGTCGCGCACCTCGCCCTCCGGCATCGCGCCGTCGGCGCGCACCGACTGCTTCAGGGTGCGGGTCCCGTAGAAGACCCCGGCCTGGTCGGGTCCGCTGATCCTGACCCGTCCGCCGTGGACGTCGAGTGTGTACGACTCGGGGGCGCCCGCACCCGGGGCGAGGGCCAGCTCCACGTCGCCCGCGCGGGCGGGGACCTCGCCCCGGTAATGGATCTTCAGCTCCTTGGCCAGCAGCTGTCCCTCGTCCGCGAGCGTCCCGCTGCCGCCGGCGACGACCACCCCGGCGTCCGGGCCGGGGCGCCAGCCGGGGCCGCGGGCCGCGATGTGCTCCCTTACGGCGGGGATGGTGCGCGGGGCGGTGGAGAGCGGGTAGCTCCGGGTGGGCGAAGGGGTGGGCGAGGACGGTGCGGGGGTGCGGGCGTTCGCCCCCTCGCCGGCGGGTCCGCTGTCGGAGCCTTCCTGCCAGATGACGACGGCGATCGCCGCGGCGGCCGCCGCGGTGAGGACCGCACCGGCCACGAGAGCGCCACGTGAGGGCGACATCGTTCAGAAACCTCCGTCGTTCGTGAAAACAAGGCGAAACCAGACAGAACCACGTAAACCCGATCGGGGTCGGGCAGGCAGCCGGGTGTTCTCCTTGGATTACGGTTCAGAGGGCGTTCCGAAACTCTCCCGTCCGGGTGAAGTTCGCGTATTTGTCGGACACACGTTGCCCCTGCTCGCTACCTTTGAGGCGCATTCGTCTCTCCCTTCACCCTGCATCTGCCTGGTCCCATCCGTCCCTTCCCGCTCCAGGTCCACAGATGCCGTTGATCCGAGGAGCCCACGCTGTCCAGGTTCAGCGAGTCCCCCGCAGGCCTCCCGGAGCAACTGCGGCAACCGGCCACCCGGACGGCCGTACCCGTCCAGAGTTCCGGATCCGCGCACGCCCAGGGCCTCGGCCTCTTCAACGCCGCGCCGTCCACCGAGGCCGAGGCCGCCCTGCTGGAGTGCTGCGGCAGCCGCCGCTGGGCGCAGCGGCTGACCGCCCACCGCCCCTATCCCGACCTGGACTCGCTGCTGGCCGCGGCCGACGAGGCGGGCTACGACCTGGCCCCGGCGGATCTCGCCGAGGCGCTCGCCGTCGAGATCCCGCCCGGTCTGCACCACGCCGCGCCGCACTCCGCCCATCTCGCGCTGCGGGCCGCGCACGCCGCGTACGAGTCCCGCTTCGGCCATGTCTTCGTGATGTGCGTGGACGGGCTGGAGCCGGCCGAACAGCCGGACCAGGTGCTCACCGGGATCCGGGCCAGACTCGGCCACGAACCCGACCAGGAGCGAGTGGTCTCCGCCGAGGAGATGCGCCGACTCGCCCGGGGCCGCATCATCGAGCTGGTATCGGGTTCATAACAGAACGGGCTCGGCGGCAGGAGTCGCCAGCCCCGTTCTAGCCCGTCCGTGCCTGTTTGATTGCCACTTTGATCACACCGCGGGCCCCCGCGCGAACGAACCGACAAACCGTCGCTACGATGGCCGGGGCCGGTGGACCGTACCCGGCCGGGTCAGACCGACAGTCAAGCCGGCCGACCCCAATCCCTGCTCCCGGAGGGTTCTTCCGTGCCGGCTGGAACGCTGTACCGCGGCCGGGAAGGCATGTGGTCCTGGGTGGCTCATCGAGTCACCGGTGTCCTCATTTTCTTCTTCCTGTTCGTACACGTCCTGGACACCGCTCTCGTCCGCGTCTCCCCCGAGGCCTACGACGAAGTCGTGGCCACGTACAAGACGCCGATCGTCGCGCTCCTCGAATACGGCCTGGTGGCCGCCATTCTCTTCCACGCGCTGAACGGTCTCCGGATCGTCGCCGTGGACTTCTGGGCCAAGGGCCCGCGCTACCAGAAGCAGATGCTCTGGTCGGTCGTGGGCATCTGGGTCGTGCTGATGGTCGGGGCGCTGTACCCGGTCCTCGGTCACGCCGTACGCGAAGTATTCGGGAGCTGAGGCCAATGTCCACCGAGTCCTCCGCCGCGATCGGCTCCGTCGAGGGCGTGAGCCTGTACGACGTCGACAACCCGGCCCCGGTCATCGAGCCGCCGCGCAAGCGGACCGGCAAGACCCCCAAGGCTTCGCGCACCAACTTCGAGATGTACGCCTGGCTCTTCATGCGCCTGTCGGGCATCGTCCTGGTCGTCCTGGTCCTGGGCCACCTCCTGATCCAGCTGGTGCTGGACGGCGGCGTCTCCAAGATCGGCTTTGCCTTCGTGGCGGGCCGCTGGGCCTCGCCGTTCTGGCAGGTCTGGGACCTGGCGATGCTGTGGCTGGCCATGCTGCACGGCGCCAACGGCCTCCGTACGGTCATCAACGACTACGCCGAGCGGGAGAACACCCGCTTCTGGCTGAAGATGCTGCTGTACACCGCCACGGTGTTCACCGTCCTGCTGGGCACGCTGGTGATCTTCACCTTCGACCCGAACATCCGCTAGGCGCCGGGCCAGAGGGACCAGAGGAAATCATGCAGATCCACAAGTACGACACCGTCATCGTCGGCGCCGGCGGCGCCGGTATGCGCGCGGCCATCGAGGCCACCAAGCGCAGCCGTACCGCCGTGCTCACGAAGCTGTACCCGACCCGCTCCCACACGGGCGCCGCGCAGGGCGGCATGGCCGCCGCGCTCGCCAACGTGGAGGAGGACAACTGGGAGTGGCACACCTTCGACACCGTCAAGGGTGGTGACTACCTGGTCGACCAGGACGCCGCCGAGATCCTGGCGAAGGAGGCCATCGACGCCGTCCTCGACCTGGAGAAGATGGGCCTCCCGTTCAACCGCACGCCCGAGGGCCGCATCGACCAGCGCCGCTTCGGCGGTCACACCCGCAGCCACGGCGAGGCCCCGGTCCGCCGGTCCTGCTACGCCGCGGACCGCACCGGCCACATGATCCTCCAGACGCTGTACCAGAACTGCGTCAAGGAGGGCGTGGAGTTCTTCAACGAGTTCTACGTCCTGGACCAGCTGATCACCGAGGTCGACGGGGTCAAGAAGTCCGCCGGCGTCGTCGCGTACGAGCTGGCTACCGGCGAGATCCACGTCTTCCAGGCGAAGTCGGTCATCTACGCCTCCGGCGGCACCGGCAAGTTCTTCAAGGTGACGTCCAACGCGCACACCCTGACCGGTGACGGCCAGGCCGCCTGCTACCGGCGCGGCCTGCCGCTGGAGGACATGGAGTTCTTCCAGTTCCACCCGACGGGCATCTGGCGCATGGGCATCCTGCTGACGGAGGGCGCCCGCGGTGAGGGCGGCATCCTCCGCAACAAGGACGGCGAGCGCTTCATGGAGAAGTACGCGCCGGTCATGAAGGACCTCGCGTCCCGTGACGTCGTGTCCCGCTCCATCTACACGGAGATCCGTGAGGGCCGCGGCTGCGGTCCCGAGGGCGACCACGTCTACCTCGACCTCACGCACCTGCCGCCGGAGCAGCTGGACGCCAAGCTCCCGGACATCACCGAGTTCGCGCGCACGTACCTCGGCATCGAGCCCTACACGGACCCGATCCCGATCCAGCCGACCGCGCACTACGCCATGGGCGGCATCCCGACCAACGTCGAGGGCGAGGTGCTGGCCGACAACACCACCGTCGTCCCGGGCCTGTACGCCGCCGGCGAGGTCGCCTGCGTCTCGGTGCACGGCGCCAACCGCCTCGGCACCAACTCGCTGCTCGACATCAACGTCTTCGGACGCCGCTCGGGCATCGGCGCCGCCGAGTACGCCGTGAAGAACGACTTCGTCGAGCTTCCCGAGAACCCGGCGCAGATGGTCGAGGAGCAGATCGAGCGGCTGCGCAACTCGACGGGCACCGAGCGGGTCGCGACGATCCGCCAGGAGCTGCAGGAGTGCATGGACGCCAATGTGATGGTGTTCCGCACCGAGCAGACCATCAAGACGGCCGTCGACAAGATCGCCGAGCTGCGCAAGCGCTACCTCGACGTGTCCATCCAGGACAAGGGCAAGCGGTTCAACACGGACCTCCTGGAGGCCGTCGAGCTGGGCAACCTGCTCGACCTGGCCGAGGTCATGGCGACCTCCGCCCTGGCCCGCAAGGAGTCCCGCGGCGGTCACTACCGCGAGGACTACCCGAACCGCGACGACGTCAACTTCATGCGCCACACCATGGCGTACCGCGAGGTCTCGGCCGACGGCACCGAGTCGATCCGGCTCGACTACAAGCCGGTCGTCCAGACCCGCTACCAGCCGATGGAGCGTAAGTACTGATGGCAACCCCGACTCTGGACAAGGCCCCGGCGGATTCCGCCGCCTCCCCGTACATCACGGTCACCCTCCGGATCCGCCGCTTCAACCCGGAGGTCTCCGACGAGGCCCAGTGGCAGGACTTCCAGATCTCGATCGACCCGAAGGAGCGTGTGCTCGACGCCCTTCACAAGATCAAGTGGGAGATGGACGGCACCCTGACCTTCCGCCGCTCCTGCGCGCACGGCATCTGCGGCTCCGACGCGATGCGGATCAACGGCAAGAACAGGCTCGCCTGCAAGACGCTGATCAAGGACATCAACCCGGAGAAGCCGATCACGGTCGAGGCCATCAAGGGCCTCACGGTCCTCAAGGACCTCGTGGTCGACATGGAGCCGTTCTTCCAGGCGTACCGCGACGTCATGCCCTTCCTCATCACCAAGGGGAACGAGCCGACCCGTGAGCGCCTGCAGTCCGCCGAGGACCGCGAGCGCTTCGACGACACCACCAAGTGCATCCTCTGCGCCGCGTGCACGTCCTCGTGCCCGGTGTTCTGGAACGACGGCCAGTACTTCGGCCCGGCGGCGATCGTCAACGCGCACCGCTTCATCTTCGACTCGCGCGACGAGGCCGGCGAGCAGCGCCTGGAGATCCTCAACGACCGTGACGGGGTGTGGCGTTGCCGCACCACCTTCAACTGCACGGACGCCTGCCCGCGTGGCATCGAGGTCACCAAGGCGATCCAGGAGGTCAAGCGGGCGCTGATCACGCGCCGCTTCTGACCGCCGCTTCACGGCAGCCGCATCCGGCCCCGTTCTCCGCAGGAACACCGCGGAGAACGGGGCCTCTTGCTGCGCCGTCCGGGTCTTGGCGGTACGGTCGTGCGGAACCGGGCACCGGTTCGCCGCCGGCGCAGCAGGGCCCGTGGCGCACAGGCTTGATCGAGAGCGGGGAACGTTGAGCGATCCGAATCCGTACGCGGACGACTCATACAAGTGGGGACCGGCTCCCCAGCAGCCGGGCAATCCGCCCACCGTCCCGGACGGCCAGGGCCACCCCTCCCCGGGCGCCCCGGCGTACGGCTACCCGCAGCCGCTGCCCGAGTCCGCGGTCCAGCCCGGCCCCGGCTACGGCTGTCCCCAGGGCGTCGCGGCCCAGCCGGCCATGCCCGGTCACGGCTTCCCGCAGCAGCCGGGCGCCCCGACGGGCGCCGGGATGCCGGTCCTGACATTCGGTGACATCGCCGTGATGCAGGACCAGATCGTGACCCCATCCGGCCCGATGCCGCTCAAGGGCGCGGTGTGGACGGCCACGGACCTGACCCGCACCGAGGAGAAGATCCCGACGGTGGCGATCGTGCTCGCGGTCGTCTTCGCGCTGTTCTGCCTGGTCGGTCTGCTGTTCCTGCTGATGAAGGAGAAGCGGACGACCGGCTTCGTCCAGGTCTCGGTGACCAGCGGCGGGCGGCACCACTCGACGATGATCCCGGCGGTCGGCCCCGACACCTTCCCCCTGGTGATGGCCCAGCTCAACACGGCCCGCGCGATGAGCGTCTGAGGGCCGGCCCCGATGGCCCGCCTCAGCCACACCGTCACCGTGGTCGCAGCGGACCGCGAGCTGCTCCACACCTACGTCACGCTCCTCTGGGACCTCGCCGAGTCCACCCGGGTCCGGGGCCGGGAGATCGTGCTGCCGGACGGGCGGGCGGTCCCCGGCCTCGCCCTGGTCAAGGGGCGCCATCTGCGGCCGGGCGCCCGGTACGAGGCCAGCGGCCCCGGCACCGCGGAGCTGGAGGCGACGGTGATACGGGAGTGGCGGCGCGGCAGTGCGATCGCCGTCGAGCAGCTGATGGGGTCACCGGAACTGTCCGCGCGGATGGCCGTGCGGCTGCGCAGCCCCGACCGTCCGGCGACGCTGGAGATCGAGGGGCGGGTCCGGGGTCCCGAGGGCTCGGGTTCGCTGCACCGTGCGTCCGGCAGGGCGTCGCTCGATCTGACCGCCTGGTGGGCTGCGGCCGCCCTGGCGCCCGGGGCGCCCCCGGTGGCCCGCGCACCGGCCGAGGCGCGGCTGAAGCACCGGCTGGGGATCGCCCGGTTGTATCTGCGGCCGCGCCGGGCGGAGCAGGGCCTGTGGCACGTCGATGTCACGCTGAGCGTGCACGGGCGGCTGCTGCTGCGGCCGGTCGCCGCGTTCGCGCTGCTGCTCGCGCGCGTGCCGCTGCGCCGCGGCTTCCGTTCCTCGGTGGAGCAAGCGGCCCGGCAATGGAACGAGGCGCTCGGGCAGATCCTCGCGAAGGGCCCCGAGGAGCTGCGGGCGGAGCTGGCCGACCACTTCGTCGCCGGCCCCGACGGCTCCGACGCCACGACCGACGGGACCGAGCGGACCGGCTGAGCGCCCGTCAGTCCCAGGCGGCGTCGCCCCGGTCCTCCGCGACCGGCATGACGCGCCGCAGCATGTCGTTGAGCAGTGTGCGTTCGTCCTTGTCGAGGACGCCGAGAAGCCGGTACTCCGCGTGCCCGAGGACGTCCGTCGCGCCCAGCCAGGTCGCGTGGCCCATCCGGGCGCCGGCCGAGCACCGGCCCAGGGCGCACTGGCTGACCGCCCCGGCGGGCAGCCCGTTCGCCCGTGCCACCGTGCTCGCCGCCGCGAAGTACCGGCCCCTGACCGCTCCGCCGTGCGGCGAGGGGGACGGGGACGGTGCCTGTACGGTCCCCGGATCCGGCGGCTGACCGCGGCGGATAGCCTCGGGACCGTGGTGAAGGAAGCGAAGGACGTGAAGGAAGTCAAGGCCCCCAAGAGCGAGCAGACCCGCACGCTCATCCTCGAAACGGCGCTCCGGCTCTTCCAGGAACGCGGCTACGGCAAGACGACGATGCGGGCCATCGCCCAGGAGGCCGGCGTCTCCGTGGGAAACGCCTACTACTACTTCACGAACAAGGAACACCTCGTCCAGGGCTTCTACGACCGGCTCGCAGCCGAGCACGCGGCGGCCGTGCAGCCGGTCCTGGACGGCGACAAGGACCTCGCGGTGCGCATGTGCGGGGTCCTGCTCACCTGGCTGGACGTGGCGGAGCCGTACCACCGCTTCGCCGCCCAGTTCTTCAAGAACGCCGCCGACCCGGAGAGTCCGCTCAGCCCGTTCTCCACGGAGTCGGTCGCGGCCCGCGAGGCGGCAATCGACATCCACCGGCGGTGCCTGCTCGGATCCGACACCAAGACCGACCCCGAACTGGCCTTGCTGCTACCGCAGTTGATGTGGCTGATGCAGATGGGGCTGGTGCTGTACTGGGTGTACGACCGGACGGAGCACACCGAGCGCAGCCGCCGCCTGGTCGAGCGCTCCGCACCGATCGGCGCCCGCGCCATCGCGCTCTGCCGGTTCCGGGTGCTGCGGCCGCTGGTGCGGCAGATCCACGACGTACTGGAGGAGTTCCTGCCCGGCGCCGCGAAGTCCGGGGGCCGGGGGCGAAACAGGCCCACGGCCCGCCGGTCAGGCCCTGGGAATGCGGCGGGGCGGCCGTCCGGCAGTGCCGGTACGACCGCCCCGTGACCGATCCGGCGGACCGTCAGGACCGCAGGTCCGCCAGGTCCATCGGGTTCTTCCGATCCGCCGGGTCCGTCAGATCCGCTTCAGTTCCCAGAGCCGCCAGAGGCCGGTGCCGTCCGAGAGGTACTGCGAACCGGTGACGTCCGTCGTGCTGACGACGTAGTCCTTCTTCTGCCACAGCGGGACCAGCGGCACGTCCTCGCCGACCTGCGCCTGGAGTTCCTTGAAGTCGGCCGCGGTGCGCCCGCGGTCGCTGTACTGCAGTGTGGAGCTGATCAGGCTGTTCACCTTCTTGCTGGAGTAGCCGTTGTGGAGGCTGTTGTTGCGGCCGACCAGCGGCTGGCTGAAGGTGTCGGGGTCCGGGTAGTCGGGGAGCCAGCCGACCGCGTACGCGTCGTACTTGCCGGCCGCGTACTCCTTCTGGAACTTCTGCCAGTCGACGGCGTGGACCGTGACCTTGAACAGCCCGTCGGCCTCCAGCTGACGGCGGAGTTCCGCGGTCTCCTTCGCCTGGGTGTCGTTCCCACCGCCGTAGCCGAAGCTGATGTTCACCGGCGTCTGCACTCCGGCGTCCTTCAGCAGCTGCTCGGCTCGCTCCGGGTCGGGCGAGGGGTAGGCGTCGAAGAACGGTGTGCTGTGCCCGATGTAGCCCTGTGGGATCAGCGAGTAGAGCGGCTCGACGGTGCCCTTGTAGATGTCGGTCACCAACGGCCCGCGGTCGATGATCGAGGCGATGGCCTGCCGGACCTTCTTGTCGGCCAGCGAGGAGCCGGGCCGGACGTTGAAGACGAGGCTGCGGATCTCGGCGCTGTCCGCCTCGGTGACGCGCAGGTCGGGGTCACCGGGGTTCAGCTCGGCGAGCGCGGCCGGCGGCAGTTCGCGGTGCGTGACATCGAGCTGCTCGGCCTTCCAGGCGGCCTGCAGCTGTTCCGACTTGGCGTAGTAGTGCACGGTGACCGGGACACCGGTCTTGCTCAGCGCGCCCTTGTAGAGGGGATTGGGGACCAGTTCGGCGCTCTCGCCCGGCCGGTACGACTTCAGGAGGTACGGACCCGAGCCGTCGACGGTGTTGCCCTTGCGGAGCTTGTCCGCCGGGTACGTCTCGCGGTCGACGATCGAACCGGCTCCGGTGGCGAGCTTCTGCGGGAAGGTCGCGTCGCGCGAGGTGAGGTTGAAGGTGACGGTGCGGCCGTCGGCCACCACGTTCTTGAGGCTCGGGAAGAGCACCCAGGGACCGACGTCCGTCTTGATCCTGATCATGCGCTCGATGGAGTACTTGACGTCCTCGGCCGTGATCTTGCGGCCGTTGGAGAACGTCAGGTCGTCGCGGAGCCTGCACTGGTAGGTCTGGAGCTTCTGGCCGATGAACCCGCAGCTCTCGGCGGCGTCGGGCTCGGGCACGACCGCCCCGGACTTGAACGTCATCAACGACTGGTAGACGTTGCTGTACATCGCCCAGGAGCCGGCGTCGTACGCACCGGCCGGGTCGAGCGAGGTGACGTCGTCCGTCGTGCCGACCGCGATGGGATCCTTGTTCACCTCGTCCGAGGGAAGCAGCTGCCAGACGACAGCACCTGCGATGACCAAAACCGCGAGAATCGCGAGAATCCGTAGCCGGACCGACCGCATTGACGTGCTCTCCCTTACCAGCCCCACCTCGATGTTGTGCTCAGATACGCACATCACCGCATGCTCGCGGTCAGCCAATCACACGATTTTCACATCTGGAAGAGTAAAACTGTGACTCATAGCCTTTTGTTCGGCAGTTGAAACCTTGGGCGGATGTGTACATCTGGAACCTGCCGTCGACGGAGAGTCACACCCGCAGCGAGGCGAGCTCCACGACGGTGATGTCCGAGGGCGCGCCGACCCGTACGGGTGGGCCCCAGGCACCCGCACCGCGTGAAACGTACAGCTGGGTGTCGCCGTACCGGTCGAGCCCGGCGACCGTGGGATTGGCCAGATCCGCGATGTAGTTGCCGGGCCAGAGCTGGCCGCCGTGGGTGTGACCGGAGAGCTGGAGATCCACTCCGTGGGCGACCGCGTCATGGATGACGACGGGCTGGTGGGCCAGGAGGACGGCGGCGCGGGTACGGTCCCGGTCGCCGAGCGCGCGGGCGAAGTCGGGGCCCTGCCCTTCGCTCTCACCAGCCACGTCGTTGACGCCCGCAAGATCGAATCCATCGATCTCGACCCGGGAGTTCTCCAGCGGGTGAAGCCCCAATTCCCTTACCTGGTTGATCCATTGACCGGCGCCGGAGTAGTACTCGTGATTTCCGGTGACGAAGAAATTCCCCTGCCGCGAACTCAGCCGGGCGAGTGGCTCCGCGGCCGGCCCGAGATCGACGACGGTTCCGTCGACGAGGTCCCCGACGACGGCGACCAGATCCGGCTGGGTCCGGTTGATGGTGTCGACGATCCGCTGGGTGTGGGCGCGACCGAGGGTCGGGCCGAGGTGGATGTCGCTGACGACGGCGATCCGGTAGCCGTGCGCGGAGCGCGGCAGTTTGGCGAGCGGGACGGTGATCCGCTTGACCCGCGGCCCGCGCAGCACCCCGTAGGTGCCGTAGCCGACCGTGCCGAGCCCGGCGACGGCCGCGGCACCGCCGACGGCCCGTGCGACGAACAGCCGGCGGGTGGGAGCGGCGGGGTGCTGCGGGGCGGGGTGCTGCGGGGCGGGGGCGTCGGCGACGAGCGTGCCCGGGGCGGCTTTGCCGGAGGCCTCCACGGCCGAGGGGGCCGAGGGGTGATTTGTACCGTTCGGGCCACCCATGGGGGACGCGCTCGCCGCTGACTCCGCGCCGGGTGTGCCCGCCACTGACGCCGCGCCCGCACCCGCCCGGTTCACCCGGTCCGCCCGGTTCGCGAGCACCCGGCGCAGCACCGGCCGTACCGCCTCGCCCACCAGCAGAGCCAGCGTCAGGTACAGCACGGCGGCCAGCCACAGATAGCCCGGCCAGGCCAGCACCTGCTGGAGCCGGAAGGGCGCGCCCGCGCGGCCGGACACCAGCGCGCCGACGCTCAGCAGGGGAAGGACGTACGCGGCCACCGTGCCGGCTCTGCGCAGCGCGCTGCCCTCGGCCGTCGTGTCACCGACGAGGCGCCGCCAGAGATAGCGGTGCACACCGGCGAACAGTGCGAGCACCACGATCACCGTCACCACGAGACCGGCCACTGCCACCTGCCCTCCCCCATCCGCCGTACGGCCTGTTATGCGCGTTCGCGGCGCAGGGCCCTGACGCCACGGAACCCGATCACACCAACAGCCGTCCCCAGGAGAAAGGACGTGATGGCGAGCAGCAGATGCACCCAGAAGTACGCAGTCGGGTCACCCGCGTCGTCGAAGGCGAGTCCGCTGCCGTCCTTCCATAGGTTCTTGACGAAAGTGATCCAGATGAACCAGCTCCACACCCCGAAGGCGAGCAGGAACCAGGAGACGGGGCGGCTGAGCTTCATGGACTCAGTATCTCCGCAGCGCTCCGGCCGAGCCGCCCGGGGTGGGCTGTCCCAGCGGTACGCCCGGCGGGTCAAGCCATCCACGCCCATTTCCATATCTTCTCCCTGTACGTTTTCGACCGTGCCTGCTCTCAAAAAGATCGCGCTGACGGTCATCTCTGCCGCCTTGTTGTCCACCTTTGCCGTCAGCCCGGCGTCGGCGGCCGACGAGGACACCTCCGACGACCGGCCGAAACCGCCCTCGGACATGTCCAAGGTCGGTGGCGAACTGCTGGGCCGGCCCGGCACGCAGGTCAGACTGGGACCGGACGCCCCGGTGCTGCCGAAGGACCTCACGGGCAGGTCCTGGATCGTCGCGGACGCGGAGAGCGGCCAGGTCCTCGCCTCGCACAACCCGCACTGGCGGCTGCCCCCCGCCTCCACCCTGAAGATGCTCTTCGCGGACACCCTGATGCCCGCGCTCCAGCCGAAGACCCAGAAGTACACCGTCAAGAACGAGGATCTCGCCGACCTCGGCGAGGGCAGCAGCCTGGTCGGCGTCAAGGAGAAACTCACCTACACGGTCCACGACCTGTGGCTCGGGGTGTTCCTGCGGTCGGGCAACGACGCGGTGCACGTGCTGTCCTCGATGTACGGCGGCGTCCCCAAGACCGT
Source organism: Streptomyces sp. NPDC001880 (assembly GCF_053594575.1). Taxonomy (NCBI): domain Bacteria; kingdom Bacillati; phylum Actinomycetota; class Actinomycetes; order Kitasatosporales; family Streptomycetaceae; genus Streptomyces; species Streptomyces sp. NPDC001880. The sequence continues at coordinate 107,403 of NZ_JBSFET010000012.1, read as the reverse complement.
CGACGCCATGCAGGCGCACGCCGAGGAGTTGCAGGCGCTCGACACCAAGGTGGTCTCGCCCGACGGGTACGACGCGCCCGACCAGGTCTCCAGCGCGTACGACCTGACGCTGTTCGCCCGCAGCGGGCTCCAGAAGGCGGACTTCCGGGAGTACTGCTCGACGGCCGAGGCTCAGTTCCCCGGCGAGGAGAAGAACGGGAAGCGCGAGAGCTTCGCCATCCAGAACACCAACAAGCTGCTCACCGGCGCGGGCGGCGTCGACCCGTACAAGGGCATCGCGGGCGTCAAGAACGGCTACACCACGCACGCCGGCAATACCTTCACCGGTGTCGCCGAACGCGACGGCAAGGTGCTCCTGGTCACCGTCATGAACCCCTCGTCCGACGAGGCCCACGCCGTCTACAAGGAGGCCGCCAGCCTCCTCGACTGGGGCTTCGACGCGAGCGGCAAGGTGACCCCGGTCGGCGAGCTGGTGCCCCCGAGGTCGGCCACCACCGGCACCGGGACCGGTAAGGGGCCCGCGGCCGAGCAGGGCAAGGACGAGGGCAGGAACGGCCCCACGCGGACCACGAAGGCAGCTGCGGCCGAGAGCGGCGGCGGAGGCGTCGGGATCGCACTGGGCATCGCCGCAGGCGCCCTGGTGCTGCTGGCCGGCGGGGTGTTCCTGGTCAACCGGCGCTGGCCGCTGCCGGACCTGGTGCGCCGCCTTCCTCGCCGCTGACCTCCCCGGACGCCGTCGCGGCGTCCGCGTTGTTCTGCGTCGCCGTCCAGGCGGCGCAGAACAACAGCAGCTTCGCCGAGAGGTTGATCCACAGCAGCAGCGCCACCGGCACGCCGAAGGCGCCGTACATGCTCTTCGACGCCACGCTGTTCATATAGCTGCCGAGCAGCAGCTTGAGCAGTTCGAAACAGACCGCGCCGATCGCCCCGGCGACCAGCAGACTGCGCCGCGGGGGCTCGACGCCGGGCAGCAGGGTCAGCATGTAGAGCAGCAGCAGGAAGCCGGCGAGCGCCGCCACGAACATGGCGGCCACCCGCAGCACCACACCGCCCGCGCCCCGGTCCGAGATGTTCAGCAGGCCGGCGGTCCAGCCGACGGCGACGGAGCCGATCGACGACACGGCGAAGGTGGCGAGCGCCGCCCCGCCGAGGCCGAACAGCACCCCCACGTCCTTGAGTTTGCGCAGGACCGGATTGCCCAGGTCCATGTCGTCCATGCCCCAGACGGCGCGCAGACAGTCCCGCATCGATCCGATCCAGCCGACGCCGGTCAGGAGCAGCAGCGCACCGGCCACCAGCCCGACCGTGCCCGCGTGGGTCACCAGGTTCTCGATGCCGAGCTGGTCGGAGATGCCGGGCACCTGCTCGGCGAGCTTTTCCTCGATCTTGTGGAGCTGCTCGGGGGAGAGCAGCGCGGCACCGATCGCCGCACCCACCGCGATCAGCGGGAAGAGCGCCAGGAAGCTGATGAAGGTGATCGCGGCGGCGAGCCTGGCCCAGTGGACCCGCTCCAGCGTCTCGTACGAGCGCCAGGCGTGCGTCGCCATCAGCCGGGAGACGATCGGCCCGATGACGGGGAGTTTCTTCAGCCAGTCCATGACGTACGGCTTACCCTCCCGGGCACGGAAAACCGGCACCGGGCCTCGTTGCCGTACGGGCTGACACTTCCTCAATCACCCATACCGGTGAGTGTTGTAACAAATACCTCGAAAGGGTTTTACCGGGCGATACGGTCACCGTCATGTCTGTCGACACCGTGTCCCTGACCGGCTGGGGCCGCACCGCCCCGACGACCGCCCTGCGTTTCCGCCCCCGCTCGTACGAGGAGGCGGCGGCGACGGTACGCGGCTGCGGGCCGCGCGGCTCCATCGCCCGGGGCCTCGGCCGGGCCCACGGCGACGCGGCCCAGAACGCGGGCGGCTCCGTCCTCGACATGACCGCGCTGAACCGGATCCGCACCATCGACGCCGCGACCGGAACCGTGGTCTGCGACGCCGGGGTCAGCCTGCACCGGCTGATGGAGGTCCTGCTGCCGCTCGGCTGGTTCGTCCCCGTCACGCCCGCCACCCGCTACGTCACGGTGGGCGGTGCGCTCGGCGCCGACATCCACGGCCACAACCAGCACGTCTCCGGCTCCTTCTCCCGGCACGTCCAGGAGCTGGACCTGCTGACCGCCGGGGGCGAGATCCGTACGGTCCGGCCCGGCACCTCCCTCTTCGACGCGACCGCGGGCGGCCTGGGCCTGACGGGCGTGATCCTCTCGGCCACGCTCCGGTGCCACCGCGTCACCAGTTCATGGATGTCGGTCGACACCGAACGCGCCGTCGATCTGGACGACCTGCTGGAAAGGCTCTGTGCCGGGGACCACCGCTACCGCTACTCGTCCGCCTGGATCGATCTGCGCGCCCGCGGCCGGGCGACGGGGCGTTCCGTACTCACCCGAGGGGAGCACGTGCCCCGGTACGCGCTCCCGGCGCGCTCCCGGCGCACACCGCTCGCGTTCCGCGCGGGGCCGCTGCCGGCCTCGCCCGCCCTCGTGCCGGAGGCGCTGCTCGGCGGCGCCCCGGCCGCCCTGTTCAACGAGGTCCGGTACCGCGGCGCGCCCAGGTACCGGATCGGCGAACTCCAGAGGCTGGCCGCGTTCTTCCACCCGCTGGACGGGCTGCCGCAGTGGAGCCGGGCCCACGGGCGGGCCGGGTCCGTGCGGTACCAGTTCGTCGTCGGACATGGCCGGGAGGAGGTGCTGCGCCGGATCGTGCGCCGGATCTCCCAGCGGCGCTGCCCGTCGTCGAACGCGGTGCTCAAGCGGTTCGGCACCGGCGACCCGGGCTGGCTGTCGTTCCCCGTGCCCGGCTGGACGCTCGCCCTCGACCTGCCCGCCGCCCTGCCCGGCCTGGCCCGGTTCCTGGACTCGCTGGACGAGGAGGTGGCGGCGGCGGGCGGCCGGGTCTGCCTGGCGAAGGACTCCCGGCTCCGGCCGGAGCTGCTGGCCGCGATGTATCCGAGGCTGGCCGACTTCCGGTCGCTGCGCGCCGAGCTGGACCCGGACGGGGCCTTCCGCTCGGACCTGTCGCGCCGCCTGTCGCTCTGACCACCGCCGCCCGCCCCTCCCCCTCCCCACCTCGTAAGGAGTGTTCCCGTGAAGGACGCCTTCGGAGCTCCGCAGTCCCTGCTCGTCCTCGGCGGCACGTCGGAGATCGCCCTGGCCACCGCACGGCGGCTGATCGCCCTGCGGACCCGTACGGTCCGGCTGGCCGGGCGCCCCTCCCCCGCGCTCGACGCAGCCGCCGCCGAACTGCGCGCACGCGGCGCCGATGTCCGCACGGTCGACTTCGACGCCCTGGACTCCGCGTCGCACGAGACCACGCTCGGCAAGGTCTTCGCCGAGGGCGACATCGACCTGGTGCTGCTCGCCTTCGGCATCGCGGGCGACCAGGGGCGCGACGAGGAGGAGCCGCTGGCCGCGGTCCGGGTCGCCCAGACCAACTACACGGGAGCCGTCTCCGCCGGGCTGGTGTGCGCCGCCGCGCTCCAGGCGCAGGGACACGGCTCGCTGGTGGTGCTGTCCTCGGTGGCGGGCGAACGCGTGCGCCGCGCCGACTTCATCTACGGGTCCAGCAAGGCGGGGCTGGACGCGTTCACGCACGGGCTGGGGGACGCGCTGCACGGGACGGGGGTACATGTGATGGTCGTGCGCCCCGGCGTCGTACATCCGGAGCCGGCGGCGGAAGCGGAAACCGTGCGAGAGGCGGGAGCGGTGCGGGTGGCGGGAACGGTACAGAGAGCGGTGCGGGTGGCGGGAGCAGTGCAGGAAGCGGGAGCGGTGCGGGCCGCGGCCCGGTTCGCCTCGGCGCCGCTGGAGGCATCGCCGCTCACCACCACCCCGGACGCGGTCGCGGAGGCCATCGTGACGGGGCTGCGGCGGCGTTCGGAGACGGTGTGGGTGCCCGGGTCGCTGCGTGCGGTGATGTCGGCGCTGCGGCATGTGCCGCGCCCGCTTTTCCGGCGCCTGCCGATCTGATCCGGAGCCGCCGGGCAGGCGCCGGGGCTGCCGGGGCCGCCGGGGCCGCCGGGGCCGCCGGGGCCGCCGGGGCCGCCGGGGCCGCCGGGGCTGCCGGGGCTGCCGGGGAGACGGTGCCGGAACCGCCCGGGGAGGGGTCAGGGCTGCAGGGAAGGTGGTGCCGGAGCCGCCGGGCGGACGGTCAGGGCCGCCGGGGAGACGGTGCCGGAGCCGCCCGGGAGGCGGTCAGGGCTGCAAGGAGGGCTCGTCCACGGAGGAGCCGCCCTGCGCGGGCACGGCCGGTGTGCCCCCACCGGCGCCGAACGGGAATTCGTTGATCTTGCGCCAGACGCTGTCCGAGCCCTGCTCGTACAGCGCGAAGGAACCGCAGGTCCAGGCGGCCTCGTAATCGGCGAGCTCCGCATACGCCCGGTCCATCGCCTCCTCGGCGATGTCGTGCGCCACGGTCACATGCGGGTGGTACGGGAACTGGAGCTCGCGCACCAGCGGCCCGGAGGCGTCCCGGACCCGCTTCTGCAGCCAGGCGCAGGCCGAGGCGCCCTCGACGACCTGGACGAAGACGACCGGCGAGAGGGGGCGGAAGGTCCCCGTGCCGGACAGCCGCATCGGGAAGGGACGGCCGCCCGTCGCGATCTGGGCGAGGTGCGCCTCGATCGCGGGCAGGTCGGCCGCCTCGGCCTCGGTCGGCGGAAGAAGGGTGACGTGGGTGGGAATGCCGTATGCGGCAGGATCCCCGAAGCTCGCGCGCCGCTCCTGGAGCAGGCTGCCGTAGGGCTCCGGGACCGCGATCGAAACGCCGAGCGTTACGGTCCCCACGTCGTCCTCCTCAATCCTCGATGGCCGGTGGCCTGTTTTCGGCCACCGACCGGTTCAGTTTCCCGTCGCCAGTGTGACGCCTGCGGCCGCGAAACCGCCAGAGTCCTTGGACTCAGTGCTTCGCGGGCAGGAAGCCCATCCGGTCGTACGTCAGGGCCAGGGTCTCGGCCGCGACGGCACGGGCCTTCTCCGCGCCCTTGGCCAGGATCGAGTCCAGCGTCTCCGGGTCGTCCAGGTATTCCTGGGTGCGGGTACGGAACGGTGTGACGAACTCGACCATGACCTCGGCGAGGTCGGTCTTGAGCGCACCGTAGCCCTTGCCCTCGTACTTCTGCTCCAGATCCGCGATACCGGTCCCGGTGAGTGTCGAGCAGATACTCAGCAGATTGCTGATGCCAGGCTTCTCCGCGCGGTCGAAACGGATCACCGTGTCGGTGTCGGTGACCGCGCTCTTCACCTTCTTGGCGGTGGCCTTCGGCTCGTCCAGGAGGTTGATCAGACCCTTCGGGGTCGGCGCCGACTTGCTCATCTTCGCCGACGGGTCCTGGAGGTCGTAGATCTTCGCCGTCTCCTTGAGGATGTACGGGTCCGGCACGGTGAACGTTTCTCCGTAGCTGCCGTTGAACCGCTCGGCGAGATTACGGGTCAGCTCCAGGTGCTGGCGCTGGTCCTCACCGACCGGGACCTGATCGGCCTGGTACAGCAGGATGTCGGCCACCATCAGCATCGGGTACGTGAAGAGACCGACCGTGGTGCGGTCGGCGCCCTGCTTGGCGGACTTGTCCTTGAACTGCGTCATGCGCGAGGCCTCGCCGAAGCCGGTGAGGCAGTTCATGATCCAGCCGAGCTGGGCGTGCTCGGGGACGTGGCTCTGGACGAAGAGCGTGCAGCGCTCCGGGTCGAGACCGGCGGCGAGGAGCTGGGCGACGGCGAGCCTGGTGTTCGCGCGCAGCTCCGCGGGGTCCTGCGGGATGGTGATCGCATGCAGGTCCACGACCATGTAGAAGGCGTCGTGGGATTCCTGCAGCGCCACCCACTGGCGGACCGCGCCGAGGTAGTTGCCGAGGTGGAAAGAGCCTGCGGTGGGCTGGATTCCGGAGAGCACACGGGGGCGTTCAGAGGCCATGGAACTCATTGTCTCAGGTGCGGGCACCGTCCCCCGACCGGCCTGGCGCGCCGGGAAATACAGGTTTCCTCACCACGGATCCGACCGACGATACAAAGTGGGCACCACCCCGCCCACGCCGCACGACGAACGGAGATCCCGTGTCGACCACGGACACCGCCATCGCCTCCGCCGAGGCGCACAGCGCGCACAACTACCATCCGCTGCCCGTCGTCGTCGCCACGGCGGACGGAGCCTGGATGACCGATGTCGAGGGCAACCGCTACCTCGACATGCTGGCCGGCTACTCGGCGCTCAACTTCGGTCACTGCAACCGGCGCCTGATCGACGCGGCCAAGGCGCAGCTGGAGCGGGTGACCCTCACCTCGCGCGCCTTCTACCACGACCGGTTCGCCGACTTCTGTACGCAGCTCGCCGATTTGTGCGGCATGGAGTCGGTGCTGCCGATGAACACGGGCGCGGAGGCCGTGGAGACCGCGGTGAAGACGGCCCGCAAGTGGGGCTACCAGGTGAAGGGCGTCCCGGACGGCATGGCGAAGATCATCGTCGCCGCGAACAACTTCCACGGCCGGACGACGACGATCATCAGCTTCTCCACGGACCCGGAGGCCCGGGAGAACTTCGGCCCGTACACGCCGGGGTTCGAGATCGTGCCGTACGGGGATCTCACGGCGCTCCGGGAGGCGATGACCGAGAACACCGTGGCGGTGCTCATGGAGCCGATCCAGGGCGAGGCCGGGGTACTGGTGCCGCCACCGGGCTATCTCCCCGGGGTACGCGCGCTCACGCGCGAGCGGAACGTGCTCTTCGTCGCGGACGAGGTCCAGTCGGGCCTGGGCCGGACCGGCCGGACCTTCGCCTGCGAGCACGAGGGGGTCGTGCCGGACATGTACGTGCTCGGCAAGGCGCTGGGCGGTGGTGTGGTGCCGGTGTCGGCGGTGGTCTCGTCGCAGGAGGTGCTGGGGGTCTACCGGCCCGGTGAGCACGGTTCGACGTTCGGCGGCAACCCTCTGGCCTGCGCGGTCGCACTGGAGGTCATCGCGATGCTCCGCACCGGCGAGTTCCAGCAGCGGGCGGCCGAGCTGGGCGAGCACCTGCACCAGGAGCTGGGGCTGCTGGTGGGGGGCCGCGCGGTGGAGGAGGTGCGCGGCCGCGGGCTGTGGGCGGGCGTCGACATCGCCCCGGCGCTCGGCACCGGCCGGGAGATCTCCAGGAAGCTGATGGACCGCGGGGTGCTGGTCAAGGACACCCATGGCTCGACGATCCGGATCGCCCCGCCGCTGGTGATCAGCAAGGAGGACCTGGACTGGGGCCTCGAACAGATCCGCGCCGTGCTGCGCGGCTGACCTCCGCGCCCGCTCGCCGGGCGGGCCCGGGCCTGTCCTCCGGGCCCGCCCCGGCAGAATCCCTCAGAGGATGACGTGTGGCAGGAAGCGGGCGTACTCGTCCGTGACCAGGCCCTCCGACTCGCGGATACCGAGGCCGGCCGCCTCGTCCTCGACGACCCACGCGCCCAGCACCACACGGTTGCCGTCGAAGTCCGGCAGCGGTGCCAGCTCCTGGTAACAGCACGGCTCGTCCCGCACCACCGCCGGGCTTCCCGGCTCATGGATCGTGACCCCGGCCCCCTCGCGGCCGAGCAGCGGCTTGGCGGCCCAGCCGCCCGACGCCGCGAGTCCGCGAGGGCCGTCCAGGTAGGAGGCGAGCAGGTTGGGGTGGCCGGGGTAGAGCTCCCAGAGGATCGCCAGCAGCGCCTTGTTGGACAGCAGCATCTTCCAGGCGGGCTCGATCCAGCAGGTCGTCCCCGTACCGCCGCCGTTGTCGAGGGTGTCGAGCACCTGCGGGCCGAACCGGTCGGTCGCCAGCCACTCCCACGGATACAGCTTGAAGCAGCTCCGGATGAAACGGAGCCGCTCGTCGACGAACCGCCCGCTCAGCCGGTCCCAGCCGATCCGTTCGACGGAGAGCGCCTCCGTCTCGATGCCGGCCTGTGCGGCGGTCTCCCGCAGATAGGCGACCGTCATCAGGTCCTCGCCCAGTTCGTCCCCGTCGGAGTGGGCGAAGTGCAGCGGTCCCGGCGGCAGCAGGGCGGCCTGCCGCTTCCACGCCGCGACGAGGCGTTCGTGCAGTGAGTTCCACTGGTCGGCGCCCGGGAAGCGGTCCTCCATCCAGAACCACTGGGCGCTCGCGGCCTCCACCAGGGAGGTGGGGGTGTCCGCGTTGTACTCCAGCATCTTCGCCGGACCGGTGCCGTCGTAGCGCAGGTCGAACCTGCCGTAGAGCGAGGGCAGTTCGTCACGGCGCTGCCAGGACTGGGCGATCAGCGCGGCCAGCCGCCGGTCGGTGATGCCGAGTTCGGCGAAGCGGTCCTGCTCCACGATGTGCGCGGCCGCGGCCAGGCACATCGTGTGCAGTTCCTCGACGACGTCCTCCAGCGCCTCGACCTCGGGCAGCGAGAAGACGTAGTAGGCGCTCTCGTCCCAGTACGGGCGGAGCGATCCGTCCGGGTAGCGGGTGAGCGGGAAGACGATCCCCTGCTCCTCCACCGTCTGCTGCCAGCCGTCGCGCGGCCGTGTGGTGCGGCGTTCCATGCCGGTCAGCCGCCGCCGGTGCCCGAGCAGCCGAAGCCGCCGCGCTCGACGGCCGACTTGTCGAAACTGCCGCCCTGCACCTTGCCGTTCTTGCTGCTGCCGCCGTAGTAGTACGACCCCTTGCCGTCGCTCCGCTTGCACTCGTAGCTCGGCAGTTTGTCGTGGGTCACCGGGTCGACGCATCGCTTGTCCGGCTCCGAACCGCAGGAGGTGATCATCGCCGCGAGCACCCCCATGCCGCCGAGCACCACGGTGCTCGACCTCAGCCTGCGTGTAGCCATGTTTTCCGTCTCCCCCGCCATACGAATCAGGCCAGTGTGGCCATTCGTCAGATTAGAGGGCCGCCGGGTGCGGCAGGAAGCGGGGTCACCGAACCTCCGCGAAGCAGAGCCCATGTGCTCCTGGGTTGATCCGCGCCCCGGCGCCGCCGTCTGCTTCGGTACGGCCTCGGTCATCCAGGCCGTCAGGGCGCGCCGGGAGGCCCTGAGCCAGTCGGAAGATGCAGGTCGGCACCGAAAGCGGCCCATGAATCCGTCACGGAAATGGACCATACCCATGCGCCATCCGCCTCGTAACGTCGTAGCCATGACGACGAACGAACACAGCCACCCGACCACCGCCCTCAACCCAAGCACTGACCCGACGGACCGGCCCGAAAAGGCCGGCCTCACGGGCCTGCCGGGCAGGCCCGTACCCGCGCCCCACCATCACCCGACACTTCACAGGAGCTCCGCGTGACCGCTTCCGTCCTCCGCGCCCTGCACCACGACCGAGCCCCCGGGGACCCGCTGGTCGTCCCCGGCCCGTGGGACGCGGCGAGTGCGCGCGTCTTCGTCGACGCGGGCTTCCCGGCTCTCGCCACGCCCAGCGCCGGGGTCGCGGCCTCGCTCGGTCACGAGGACGGGGCGACGCCCGCCGCCGAGATGTTCGCGGCCGTGGCCAGGATCGTGCGCGCCGTCCCGGCCGCCGTGCCCGTCTCGGCGGACGTCGAGGCGGGTTACGGACTGGCAGCGAAGGAGCTCGTCGAGCGCCTCCTCGATGCCGGAGCCGTCGGCTGCAATCTGGAGGACTCCGTCGACGGTACCCTCGTCGACGCCCAGCGGCAGGCGGACCGGCTCGCGGAGGTGCGGGCGGTCGCGGGCGAGGCGCTCTTCGTCAACGCCCGCGTCGACACCTACGTCCACGGCGTCCCCGAGGGCACGGCCCCGGAAACGGAGACGGTCCGCCGCGCGCTGCTGTACGTGGCGGCGGGCGCGGACTGCGTCTACCCGATCCTGGCCCCGCCCGAGGCACTGCCCGCCCTGGCCGCCGCCGTCCCGGCCCCGCTGAACGCCTTCGCCCGGCCGGACGGCCCGCCCCCGCGCCGGCTGGGCGAGCTGGGCGCCACCCGGATCACCTTCGGCCCCGGGCTGCAGCGCCGGGCCATGGCGGCGCTGCGCGAGATCGCGGACGAGCTGCTGAAGAGGTAGGAGCCCCGGCCGGCAGGCGGTGGGCGGTACGCGGTGGGCGGTACGCGGTCAGGCCCGTCTGCCGCCGAAGGCCGCCAGGGTCCGCTCCAGCATCGGCATGGCCCGCACCACGTTGCGGGAGCGGATCAGGGCGTCCCAGGCGGGCTCGAACTTCTTCCAGCCGCCCGAGTACGCCAGATGTCTGAGCCGTTCGTGCGTGCCGGGCTGGGCGGCCGCACCGCGCCATATGTTGGACCACCGGTAGAAGTCGCGGTACGCACGCCAGTACCCGTCCTCCAACTGGCGTGGGGTCATGCCCTTCGGGCGGTACACGACATGGCGGGTGTCGTAGAGGTCCCAGTCCCGGTGGACGATCCGGTCCTCCGCCTCCAGCTGTTTCCACAGTCCGGTGGACGGATACGGCGTCATGATGTGGAAGGTGGCCGTCTCGATGCCCTGCTCGACGGCCACTCCACCGTGCGGTCGAAGACGTCCGGGCCGTCGTGGTCGAGCCCGAAGACGAAGCCGGCCTCGATGTCGACCCGTTCCACGTGTTCGTCCAGGAGCGTCACCTCGTCGTCCGGGTCGAGGTATCCGGCAAGGGTCGCCAGGCCCAGCGGCGGGAAGAGCGAGTACTTGATGGGCCTGAACAACGGGCTGGTCGCCTCGGTCAGGGCCGGAAGGATCATCGTCACACGCATGACAGCCCAGACTCGGGAAGGGGCGCGGTCAGTTCCCGGCCGCTGCCGCCCGTACACGCCACCGCCCCCGGCAGCGGGTGCTGCCGGGGGCGGCGGGGTACGCGTGGAGAGGCGTACGGATCAGATCAGGCCGAGCTCGCGGACCGCGTCGCGCTCGTCGGTGAGCTCCTTCACCGAGGCGTCGATGCGCGCACGGGAGAAGTCGTTGATGTCCAGACCCTGGACGATCTCGTACTTGCCGTCCTTCGTGGTGACCGGGAAGGACGAGATGATGCCCTCGGGCACGCCGTAGGAGCCGTCCGAGGGGATACCCATGGAGGTCCAGTCGCCGGGGGCGGTGCCGTTGACCCAGGTGTGCACGTGGTCGATGGCGGCGTTGGCGGCGGAGGCGGCCGAGGACGCGCCACGGGCCTCGATGATCGCGGCGCCGCGCTTGGCGACGGTCGGGATGAAGGTGTCGGCCAGCCACGTCTCGTCGTTGACGACCTCGGCGGCGTTCTTGCCCGCGATCTCCGCGTGGAAGATGTCCGGGTACTGGGTCGCCGAGTGGTTGCCCCAGATGGTCAGGCGCTTGATGTCGGAGACCGTGGTGCCGGTCTTCTTCGCCAGCTGCGTCAGCGCCCGGTTGTGGTCCAGACGGGTCATCGCGGTGAAGCGCTCGGCCGGTACGTCCGGGGCCGAGGCCTGCGCGATGAGCGCGTTGGTGTTGGCCGGGTTGCCGACGACGAGGACCTTGATGTCGTCCGCGGCGTTGTCGTTGATGGCCTTGCCCTGGGGCTTGAAGATGCCGCCGTTGGCGGAGAGCAGGTCGCCGCGCTCCATGCCCTTGGTGCGCGGGCGGGCGCCGACCAGCAGGGCGACGTTGGCACCGTCGAACGCCTTGTCGGCGTCGTCGGTGATCTCGATGCCACGCAGCAGCGGGAAGGCGCAGTCGTCGAGCTCCATGGCGGTGCCCTCGGCGGCCTTCAGGGCCGGGGTGATCTCCAGGAGGCGCAGGTTGACCGGCACGTCCGGGCCGAGCAGGTGGCCGGAGGCGATGCGGAAGAGCAGCGCGTAGCCGATCTGGCCGGCTGCGCCGGTCACGGTGACATTCACGGGAGTGCGGGTCATGGCGATCTCCGTTAGACAGCTGGCGGTGGGGGTTCCTGGCCCCTGGTGCTGGACATCCCCTGAATCTTGATGTGAAGAGATATCCACCGGTCAGGCTATCCGACTCGGAACATCTCGGCCGCTCTGCCCCCTGTGGCACCGCACACAACCCGTCACACAGCGCTCACCCGGCCGAATCGCGCTCACCCGGGAGGGCGGCAGCCCGGCGACGGCGCCCTCACGGCCCGCCGCCAGCGCCCCGGGCCGGTCAGGAGCACCGTCGCGGCGAGCACGAGCAGCGGGTCGGCCGCGGCCACGAGGAGCGTATTCGGAACCTCGCACGCGGCTGTCGCGCGCCCCCTGCTCCGCCCTCGGGCCGGATCTCCGTTGCCTGACGATCACACGATGGCGGAATGGTCACTTCCGTGCCACAGGCCACAGGCATCCCTTGAACCGGACTCGCCCCGTCGACCAGGCTGAAGTCCGGACGGGGCAAGGCCGCTCAAGTCACCGCATTCCGGGGCGTTTACGTTCCAGCGGGCCCCGATACCGGTGTCCGTCCCCCCTCGGGGGAGGGGACGGGCACCGCTTCCGAGCGGTACGGCCGGCCGTACCGGCGGGGCTCAGCGGATGGTGAAGTGGACCAGGTGCTCCAGGAACGGAAGGTCCAGCCACGGTTCGGGCTGCGCCACCAGCGCGAGCATCACGATGAGAAAGCCGAGCACCCCGTACGTCACCAGGTCGGTGAAGCGGGAACGAACCGCCAGCATGCCCACCGACGGCACCACGAGCCGCAGCACGGCGCCGCCGATGAGGGCGACGCCGATCAGCATCGTGCCGATCCGGAAGGCTTCGGCGAACGGGTCGACCGCCACGATCAGCAGCCCGATCCCGGCCGTGCAGAGCACGGCGAGCAGCGGCCACTGACGGGCCGGGGCGGGTGCGTCCCCGGGCGCGGCCCTGCCCCCGCCCTCGGGGCGCGCGGTGTCCCGGGTGAACGACGGAAACCGCCGCGACGGCCGCTTGCCGCCGGCCGTCGGCCCGTCCGCGGCACCGTCACCGGACGCGGCCGCGTCCGCCGCCACCCGGCCGGCCGTGGTCTCCTCCGTCGCTCCCTCGTCCGATGTCCCCTCGTCCGCGCGTGACGGCACCGCGGACGGGCCGTCCGCCTCGGCGGACGGGTCGGCCGGACTCGTACCAGCACCCATGGGGTTCCCTCCGGATCGGGTCGGCCGGCTCAGGCGGCGGCGGCCGCGATGCGCTCGGCCGCCTCGACCACGTTGACGAGCAGCTGGGCACGGGTCATCGGGCCGACACCGCCCGGGTTCGGGGAGATCCAGGCGGCGACCTCGGCCACGCCCGGGTGGACGTCCCCGACGATCTTGCCGTGCTCGTCCCGGCTGACGCCGACATCGAGCACGGCGGCGCCCGGCTTCACGTCCTCGGGCTTGATGATGTGCGGCACCCCGGCAGCGGCGACGATGATGTCGGCCTGCTTGAGGTGGGCGGAGAGGTCACGCGTACCGGTGTGGCACTGGGTGACCGTGGCGTTCTCTGACTTGCGGGTCAGCAGCAGCGGGATGGAGCGGCCGATGGTGACACCGCGGCCGACGACCACGACATGCGCCCCGTTGATCTCCACGTCGTGGTGGCGGAGCAGCTGGACGACACCCTGCGGGGTGCAGGGCAGCGGGCCCGTCTCGTTCAGCACGAGCCGGCCGAGGTTCATCGGGTGCAGGCCGTCGGCGTCCTTGGCCGGGTCCATCAGCTCCAGGACACGGTTGGTGTCGATCCCCCTGGGGAGCGGAAGCTGCACGATGTACCCCGTGCAGTCGGGGTTGGCGTTGAGCTCCCGTACGACGTCCTCGATCTCCTCCTGGGTGGCGGTGTCGGGGAGTTCGCGCTGGATGGAGCCGATGCCGACCTGCGCGCAGTCACGGTGCTTGCCGTTCACGTACCACCGGCTGCCCGGGTCGTCCCCGACGAGCAGGGTTCCCAGGCCAGGGGTGATGCCCTGCGCCTTGAGGGCCGCCACGCGGACGGTGAGATCGGACTTGATCGCGGCTGCGGTGGCCTTGCCATCGAGAATCTGGGCAGTCATGTACCCATACTCGCGGATGACCCCGCCTGCACACCAAATCCGGCCGCAGGGGGTGGCGCGATGTTGCGCTTGCGCAACAAGCAAGGGCCACGACTGGACAAACTTACATTTTATTTATGACGATTATCGCCGCAGTGCCGCAGTAGTACCGGGGGGCGGACCACTGACTTTTCTTTCCTCCGTGCGGCCGCATCGTCCCCGCATGCACGTTGGAGGAAACGCCCAGATGAGTTTCGGCGACCCGAACCCGAATCCGAACAACCCGTACGGCCAGCAGCCGGGCCAGCCGCCGCAGGGCCAGCCCGGTTACGGCTACCCGCAGCAGGCCCCGCAGGGCGTACCGCCGCAGGGCCAGCCGGGCTACGGCTACCCGCAGCAGCCGGGCCAGCCGCCGCAGGGCCAGCCTGGTTACGGCTACCCGCAGCAGGCGCCGGGCGGCACCCTCCAGGCCAACAACGGCTACATCAACGTCGCGGGCCTCGGCACCGTCGAACTCGCCACGATGGGGCGCCGCCTGGGCGCGCGTGCGCTCGACGGTGTCGCGTACGGCATCCTCTACCTGATCTTCTCGGCGATCGGCATCGCGGGCCTCGTGGGCGCCTCGGAGTCCATCGACGACTGCAGCAGCACCGCGTACGGCACCGATGCCTACAACCAGTGCATGAACGACGCGGCCAGCGCCAGCGTCGGCATGGTCGCGGGCTTCTTCGGCTTCATAGCCGTGTTCGCGCTGATCGCGCTGCTCTACGAATGGCTGATGGTCTCCATCTGGGGCGCCACGCTCGGCAAGATGGTCCTCAACGTCAAGGTCGTCAAGGAGAGCACCGGCCAGGCCCCCGGCCTGGGTGCGGGCTTCATCCGCTGGATCATCCCGATGGTCGGCTCGCTCTTCTGCGGTCTCGGCACGCTGCTGGTCTACCTCTCCCCCTTCTTCGACAACTCGGGCAAGCTCCAGGGCTGGCACGACCGCGCGGGCAGCACGATCGTCATCAAGACGAAGTGAGCATGCTGAAGGTGTAACCACCCTCACCGCCATGCGAAGGCCGCCAACTCCCCACTCATTCCGGGGAGTTGGCGGCCTTTCGCCTTACCCGGGCTGCCCGGGTGCAACTCGTGTCAGTGGAAGAAGTGCCGCGTACCCGTGAAGTACATCGTCACGCCCGCCTTCTTCGCGGCCTCGACGACCAGCTCGTCACGGACCGAACCGCCCGGCTGGGCCACGGCCTTGACGCCTGCGGCGGTCAGGATCTCCAGCCCGTCCGGGAACGGGAAGAACGCGTCGGAGGCGGCGTACGAACCGCGGGCGCGCTCCTCGCCCGCCCGCTCGACGGCCAGCTTCGCGGAGTCGACGCGGTTGACCTGGCCCATGCCGACGCCGACCGAGGCGCCGTCCTTGGCGAGCAGGATCGCGTTGGACTTGACCGCGCGGCAGGCCTTCCACGCGAAGGCGAGCTCCTTCAGCTCGTCCGCGCTCAGGGCCTCGCCGGTGGCGAGGGTCCAGTTGGCCGGGTCGTCGCCCTCTGCCTGGAGGCGGTCGGTGACCTGGAGCAGCGCACCGCCGTCGATCGGCTTGACCTCGACCGGGGCGGCCGGGGCGTCGGGGCAGCGCAGCACGCGGATGTTCTTCTTGCGGGCCAGGATCTCGACCGCGCCGTCCTCGTACGCCGGGGCGACGATGACCTCGGTGAAGATCTCCGCGACCTGCTCGGCCATGGCGACCGTCACCGGACGGTTGACGGCGATGACACCGCCGAAGGCCGACAGCGGGTCGCAGGCGTGCGCGTTGCGGTGCGCCTCGGCGACGTCGTCGGCGATCGCGATGCCGCACGGGTTGGCGTGCTTGATGATCGCGACGCACGGCTCGGCGTGGTCGTACGCGGCCCGGCGCGCGGCGTCGGTGTCCGTGTAGTTGTTGTACGACATCTCCTTGCCGTGCAGCTGCTCCGCCTCGGCCAGGCCGCCGGCGCCGGAGGTGTAGAGCGCGGCAGGCTGGTGCGGGTTCTCGCCGTAGCGCAGGACGTTCTTGCGCTCGTACGTCGTACCGAAGAAGTCGGGGAAGCCCGAGTCGTCGGCGGCGGCGTAGTCGTCGGCGAACCAGGAGGCCACGGCCACGTCGTACGCGGCGGTGTGCTGGAACGCCTCGGCGGCCAGGCGCTTGCGGGCGGTCAGGTCGAAGCCGCCCGCCTTGACCGCTGCGAGGACATCGGCGTACCGCTCGGGGCTGGTGACGACCGCCACCGACGGGTGGTTCTTGGCGGCGGCGCGGACCATGGACGGGCCGCCGATGTCGATCTGCTCCACGCACTCGTCGGCGGAGGCGCCGGAGGCGACGGTCTCCTTGAACGGGTAGAGGTTGACGACCACCAGATCGAACGGCTCCACGCCCAGCTCGGCGAGCTGCTCACGGTGGGCGTCCAGGCGGAGGTCGGCGAGGATGCCGGCGTGGACGCGCGGGTGCAGCGTCTTGACGCGGCCGTCGAGGCACTCGGGGAAGCCGGTGAGCTCCTCGACCTTGGTGACCGGGACTCCGGCGGCGGCGATCTTCCCGGCGGTGGAGCCGGTGGAGACGAGCTCGACACCCGCCTCGTGCAGACCGCGGGCGAGGTCCTCCAGCCCCGTCTTGTCGTAGACACTGACCAGGGCGCGACGGATGGGCTTATTCACCGACATGACCGAGATGAACCTTTCGTCCCTCAATGCGATAGCCGTCGCGGGCGAGCCGCCCCACGGCCTCGACGAGCAGCTTGCGCTCGATTTCCTTGATGCGTTCGTGGAGAGCGGCTTCGCCCTCCGCCGTGTCCTCCTCGGTCACCTCGACCACGCCCTGCGCGATGATCGGACCGGTGTCGACGCCGTCGTCGACGAAGTGGACGGTGCACCCGGTGACCTTCACGCCGTACGCGAGTGCGTCACGCACGCCGTGGGCACCGGGAAAGCTGGGGAGCAGGGCGGGGTGGGTGTTGATGAACCGGCCGCCGAACCGGGCGAGGAACTCCTTGCCCACGATCTTCATGAACCCCGCGGACACCACGAGGTCCGGGCGGTACCCGGCCGTCTCGGCCGCGAGCGCCGCGTCCCACTCCTCGCGGGTGGCGTGGTCCTTGACCCTGCACACGAAGGTCGGCAGTCCGGCGCGCTCCGCCCGCTCCAGGCCGGCGATGCCCGAGCGATCGGCGCCGACCGCGACGATCCGCGCGCCGAAGCCCTCGGGGTCGTCACCGATGGCGTCGAGCAGGGCTTGAAGGTTCGTACCCGAACCGGAGACCAGCACGACCAGGCGTGCCGGGGCGGTGGAGGGGGGCGGGGAGGCCACGGCTGGGCCCTTTCTCGCGTGGTGAAGCAGAGCGACGCTGATTTGTACGGTCGTACGAAAGAACCGAGCCCCTCGATACGGGGAACTCTACGAACAAGTCGACCGTCAGCAACGATACCGGCACCCTGGAGGACTCCCACGGGACGGGGGTGGGCGGCCGGTGGCCGGGCTCCGGGGAGAGGGAGCGGGCCCGGGGTGACGGGTCTCGGCCGTTCGAGCCCCGCTCCCAGCTTTCGGCCCCTCCTGACCGGGAGGTAGCGTCAGGGGACAGCGAACCGTCCGCAGGGCGGAAATGACGAGATGGGGAAGACGTTCACCACATGCCGGACCGACGCCACCGCACCGCCTTCCGCCAGCCGGTGCCCGAGCGGATTTCACTGCTGATGCGGGAACGCCAGTCCCCCACGGGCCCCTCCTCTTCTTCCACTGCCGGCTCGTCCGGTACGCCAGGGTCCTCCGGCCAGGCTGACGAGAACCCGTTCGCCGCGCCGCCCGAGAACCGGCCCGACCAGCCCTGGCAGCCCCGCCGCCCCGCGAACACCGGGAACGGCGACGGCCAGGGCAGCGGGAACGGCCGGGGGAATGACGCCGGATCCCCCGAGGGCGGCTCCTCCGACGACCGGCCGGTCTGGGGCGGCCAGTGGAGCAGCCGGCAGCCCGGCCGCCAGAGCGGCGGCTTCGGCGGCCGGCCCGGGGGCCAGGGCGGGACGAACGGCCAGGGCGGACCCGAGGGCAGCCCCGGCGGGCTGCGCTGGGACCCCACCGACCCCGCCCAGCGCCGCGCGCGCTACGCGCTGCTCTCCGGCATGTGGGCCTTCTTCTTCGCGCTCTTCGACTTCCCGGAGATCGCCCTGCTGCTCGGCGCACTCGCCGTCTACTGGGCGATCAGCTCGCTCCGGGCGAAGCCGAAGAGCGGGTCCGAGGCGGCGGCCGAAGGAGCCGGCCGGGCGACGGGCCCGGGCCGGACCTCCGGGGCCGCTCCGGCGCCCGGAACCGCGCCCGGCGCCCCCGCGGCCCCGGGCGGCGGCAGGCAGCAGACCACGGCCGCCATCAGCGGTCTGGTGACGGCGCTGCTGGCGCTCTCGATCGTCGCGACGACGTTCACGGTGCAGCTGGTCTACCGCGATTACTACACCTGTGTGAACGACGCCCTGACCAAGGCCGGCCAGGTGGCCTGCAACGACCAGCTGCCGAAGCCGCTGGAGCCGTTCTTCGGCGTCAAGAACTAGGTCCTCCCTTCGCCCCGGACGGCCCGGCCTCCTCCGGCCGGGCCGTCCACTCGTGCCAGGGGTCGGTGGGCAGGAAGTCGTACGGTGCGAAGTCCTCGTCCTCGTACGGGGCGGAGACGCGGACGGCGGGCGGCGCGGGCGCCGAGGCCGGTGCCGACGCCGCGCCGGTCGCCGGGGAAGCCACGGGCTGGGACGCGGGCCCGCCTCCCGGCTCCCGCTCCGGCTTCGCGCCCCTCCCCGACCCCACGGCGCCCGGGGCCCCGGCGACGCATGCCGCTTCCGCCCCCTGCGCCTGCGCCGGCACCGCGTCCGCGCGCCGCCACCACGCTCCCCCGCCGGGCTCCCGCAGTCGCCAGGCCCGGAGCAGCAGCGCCCCGGGGACGCCGACCAGCGCCGTCCACACCAGCGCCGCCGCGCCCGTGAGCCACCACACCGGCCCGAACTCCGCCAGCGCCCGGGTGCCGAGCGGCCCCCCGGCCGCCGCCGCCAGCACCGCCGTACCGGCCCCGCACCCCACCGCACCGAGGGCGGCCGCCGACGCGGTCTCCCGCAGGCTCCACGCCTCCTCGTGTGCGGCGTGCGGGGGCGCGGCCCGCCGTACCGTGAACCAGGCGACCGTCGCCCCGGCCGCGATCGGCACCGCGACGGCCGACCAGTTCGGGACCGTTCCCGGGCCCTCGGCGGGCACCGCGGCCAGCAACGGGAAGGGGGGCAGCGCCGGACGGCCCGCGAAGGCGATCGGGGTGACCGTGGCTGCCGTACCGAGGGCGAAACCCGGCCCGAGCCCGTACGCAGCGCCCCATACCGCCGCGTTCGGCACCAGCACCAGCGCGAGCAGAAGCACCGCGACCCGGCCCGCCCAGTCGCCCGAGAGCTGCACGAACGCCTGCTGGGCGGAGTGCGCATGCCACACCAGCGCCACCGCGACGAGCAGCGCCCCGCCGCCGAGCAGCACCGCCACCCCGGCGGCCGCCGACCGCCACACCGTCCCCGCACGCTCTCTGAACCGGCCGTGCGCCAGCGCCTCGTGCAGACTCACCGGCGCCCAGGACGGCGGCGGGCCGACGGGCCGACCGGTCGCCGTCCAGACTCCTGCCGCCGCCCCCGTCACCACAACGGCCGACGGGAAGAGCAGCGACAGCGGGTCCACGGCCGGCGAGCCGTCCCGCCCGTAGTACGCGACAGCCGCCCCGACCAGCAGATATCCGCTGACGACCATGACGAACGCGCCCACCGCGGAGGGCACCGGGCGCACCTCGTCCGGCACCAGGGCGCCCCGCGCCGCCCGGTACACCAGCCACACCGGGACCACGGCGAGCAGCAGCGGAACGACGCCCACCGGGGCGGGAACCCCGCTGAGCGTGTCGGCCCTGATCAGCTCGGCACCGTGGGCGAGCAGCCAGAGCCCGGCCGCCGCGTGGAGCGCGCCGCCGAGGTCGCTGTCGGACGCCGGGGAGCTGATCCACAACGCCAGGACGAGGACGGCGATGGAGCCCACTCCGAGCCCGGCCGCAAGCGCTCCACGAAGAAGGGCGAGGGCCGGCACGGCGGACCTGTCCTGCTCTGCCGGCAACGACGGGCTGTCTTCGGTCACTTGGGTCACCGGGCCATGTTCCCAACGACACGCACTTATTTCCCGTAACAGGCGAATGGCCGCTGTGTCGCTCAATATACGTTTATGTACTTTTCTACCCGGTGCAGCCCTACGGAGGACCCTTCATGACGCAGGGACCGTCCGACATGGCCGCTGCCCACCCGCTCCCCTCTCCCAAGGAGCGACGCAGACTGCGTGAGGCGAAGTCACTGAGTGAAGAGCAGGTCGCGACGGTGATGGGCGTCACCCGCGCCACGGTCCGGTCCTGGGAGACCGGCCGCGCCACGCCCCGGGGGCGGAAACGTGAGGCATACGCCAGGCTGATCAACGGCGACCGGCCGAGCCCGCAGGCCACACCGCCGAGCGCCCGGACCGAACCGGCAGCTCCGAACACCCGTCACAAGGCCGCCGCCGGACGTGCGGCCCGGCCGACGGCGCCGACAACGGTCGCCGGGCCGACCAGGCCGATGACCTCCACGAAACCGCCGTCGCGTCCGCCGACCCCCGTCGAAGCCACCGGGAGCACCGTCATGGCACCGACCGAGCCCGGCACCACCCCCGATCCGCCCGGCGCGTCCGCGACGCCCGGACCGGCCCCCACCTCCAATGGCGTATCCGCGACGCCCGGATCGGCCCCGGGGGCCGAAGCCGGGCTCTCCCCCGCCGAGACGTTCGACGCCCTGTACAAGCACTCCGCCGCAGCCCTTTTCCGGCAGACCTTCCTGCTGACCGGGCGCCGGAACCTCTCCCGGGAGTCCGTCGCACGGGCCTTCGCGCTGGCCTGGGAGCGCTGGCCCGAGGTCGCGGTGGACCGGGACCCGGTGGGCTGGGTACGGGCCGCCGCGTACGAGTACGCCCTGTCGCCGTGGCACCGCCTGCGCCGCACCCACCGCCGGCCGGACCCGCCACCGGCCGAGGCGGGTACGCGCGCCCTGCTCGACGCGCTGCTCGCACTGCCTCCCTCGTACCGCCGCACCCTGCTGCTCTACGACGGTGTCGGCCTGGATCTGCCGGAGACCGCGGCGGAGACGGAGGCGAGCACCCCGGCGGCGGCGGGCCGGCTGATGAACGCCCGCGCCGCGGTCGCCGAGCGGCTGCCCGAGCTGGCGGAGCCGTCGTCACCCGCCGAGCAGTCGGCACTGCTGAACGAGCGGCTGGGCGCGCTCGCCCAGGCCCAGCCCTCCGACTCGCTCCCCCCGCCCGTCGTGGTCCGCACGGACAGCGAGCGCAAGGCCCAGCTGTGGACCCGGGCGGCCGTCTCCTTCACGGTGCTGATCATCGGCCTGACGCTGTTCACGCTGGTGACGGCTCCGGCGCGGCACGAGACCCCGGAGTCACCCGCCCGGCAGGTCGGCGGCGAGCCTCCGCGAGGCGGTCCGCAGAATCAGAAGCCGACGCCGCAGGACCTGAAGCTGCAGAAGAAGCTCCGCGGCGAGCTCGTACCGGGGCCGGCCCGGCTGGTCCCCGAGGCCGGCTGAACGGAGAAACCCGCCGTTGCGCGCGGAGGCGACGGCGGACGCGGAAACGGCGCGGGGCCGTACCCCTTGACCGGGTAC
This sequence comes from Streptomyces sp. NPDC001880, assembly GCF_053594575.1. Lineage (NCBI taxonomy): Bacteria > Bacillati > Actinomycetota > Actinomycetes > Kitasatosporales > Streptomycetaceae > Streptomyces > Streptomyces sp. NPDC001880. The sequence goes on along the minus strand of NZ_JBSFET010000012.1, from coordinate 85,818 downwards.
GGACCGGACGCGGAAACGGCGCGGGCCCGTACCCCTTGACCGGGTACGGACCCGCGCCGTCTGTGCGGTGACGCGATACTGCGGCGCTGCTCCGGCGTGGTGGAGCGATCAGGCGCCGAGGATCTCGCGGGCCAGCTTGGCGGTCTCGGTCGGCGTCTTGCCGACCTTGACGCCGGCGGCCTCAAGGGCCACCTTCTTCGCCTCGGCGGTGCCGGAGGAGCCGGAGACGATGGCGCCGGCGTGGCCCATGGTCTTGCCCTCGGGGGCGGTGAAGCCCGCGACGTAGCCGACGACCGGCTTGGTGACGTTGGCCTTGATGAAGTCGGCCGCACGCTCCTCGGCGTCGCCGCCGATCTCGCCGATCATCACGATCAGGTCGGTCTCGGGGTCGGCCTCGAACGCCGCGAGGGCGTCGATGTGCGTCGTACCGATGACCGGGTCGCCACCGATGCCGACGGCGGACGAGAAGCCGATGTCACGGAGCTCGTACATCATCTGGTAGGTCAGCGTGCCGGACTTGGACACGAGACCGATGCGGCCGGGCTTGGTGATGTCGCCCGGGATGATGCCGGCGTTGGACTGGCCGGGGGTGATCAGGCCGGGGCAGTTCGGGCCGATGATCCGGGTCTTGTTGCCCTTCGAGCTCGCGTACGCCCAGAAGGCGGCGGAGTCGTGGACGGCGATGCCCTCGGTGATGACGACCGCGAGCGGGATCTCGGCGTCGATCGCCTCGACGACGGCGGCCTTCGCGAAGGCCGGCGGCACGAAGAGGACGGACACGTTCGCGCCGGTCTTCTCCATCGCCTCGGCGACGGAACCGAAGACGGGTACCTCGGTGCCGTCGAAGTCGACGGACGTGCCGGCCTTGCGCGGGTTCACGCCGCCGACGATGTTGGTGCCGTCACCGAGCATGAGCTTGGTGTGCTTCATGCCGGTGGCGCCGGTCATCCCCTGGACGATGACCTTGCTGTCCTTGGTGAGGAAGATTGCCATGGTGTTGGAGTCCCTCGTCCTTTACTTCGCAGCCGCGGCGAGCTCGGCGGCCTTGTCGGCCGCGCCGTCCATGGTGTCCACACGCTGAACCAGCGGGTGGTTGGCGTCGGAGAGGATCTTGCGACCCAGCTCCGCGTTGTTGCCGTCGAGGCGCACGACCAGCGGCTTGGTGACTTCCTCGCCCTTGGACTTGAGCAGCGCGAGCGCCTGGACGATGCCGTTGGCGACCTCGTCGCAGGCGGTGATGCCACCGAAGACGTTGACGAAGACGGACTTGACGTCCGGGTCGCCGAGGATGATCTCCAGGCCGTTCGCCATGACCTCGGCGGAGGCGCCGCCACCGATGTCGAGGAAGTTGGCGGGCTTCACGTTGCCGTGGTTCTCACCGGCGTACGCGACGACGTCCAGGGTCGACATGACCAGACCGGCACCGTTGCCGATGATGCCGACCTCGCCGTCGAGCTTGACGTAGTTGAGGTTCTTGGCCTTGGCGGCGGCCTCAAGGGGGTTGGCCGCGGCCTTGTCCTCAAGAGCCTCGTGCTCGGGCTGACGGAAATCGGCGTTCTCGTCGAGAGACACCTTGCCGTCCAGCGCGAGGATGTCGCCGGAGGCGACCTTGGCGAGCGGGTTCACCTCGACGAGGAGCGCGTCCTCGGCGACAAAGGTGTCCCACAGCGTCACCAGGACCTCGGCGACCTTCTCGGCGACCTCGGCCGGGAACTTCGCCTGGGCGACGATCTCGCGGGCCTTCTCGATGTCGACGCCCTCCACGGCGTTGACCGGGACCTTCGCGAGGGCCTCGGGGGTCTTCTCCGCGACCTCCTCGATGTCCATGCCGCCCTGCACCGAGGCCATGGCCAGGAAGGTGCGGTTGGTGCGGTCGAGGAGGTACGAGACGTAGTACTCCTCAAGAATCTCCGGCGCGGTCTCGGCGATCATCACCTTGTGGACCGTGTGGCCCTTGATGTCCATGCCGAGGATGTCGGTCGCGCGGGCAACCGCCTCGTCGGGGGTGGCGGCCAGCTTGACGCCGCCGGCCTTGCCGCGGCCGCCGACCTTCACCTGAGCCTTGACGACCGACTTGCCGCCCAGCCGCTCGGTCGCCTCGCGGGCTGCCTCAGGCGTGTCGATGACTTCACCGGCCAGCACCGGTACACCGTGCTTGGCGAAGAGGTCCCTCGCCTGGTACTCGAACAGGTCCACGCGCGTCCGTCCCTTAATCAATGGTCTCGCGGTTGGTTTTCTGCGTGGGCGTGCCGCGAGGGGCAATGTGACTGCTCTGTCACCAGGAATGCGCACACGGTGACCCGGATACGCGGCATGTCCATCTCGCAGGTTATCCCCGTGGTCCGCAGGACCCTAAATCAGAGATCACACCTGAGCGGTGATTACGGTCACAGATCACGCCGGTGGACGTGCCGGTGGACAGTACGGCGCCGTGTCAACGGTGGGTCTCCTTGTCCGGCACGGGAAGCGGCCGCTTCTCGATGGCCGCCGCCATCACCTCCGGGAAGAGGTCCGGGGTGCATGCGAAGGCCGGTGCGCCCAGGGCCCCGAGCGCGGCGGCGTGCTCGTGGTCGTAGGCGGGCGCGCCCTCGTCGGACAGGGCGAGCAGCGTCACGAACTGCACGCCGGAGGCCTTCATCGCGGCGACCCGCTTCAGCATCTCGTTGCGTATCCCGCCCTCGTAGAGGTCGCTGATGAGAACGACCACCGTGTCGGCGGGGCGGGTGATCCTCGACTGGCAGTGGGCGAGCGCGCGGTTGATGTCGGTGCCGCCGCCGAGCTGGGTGCCGAAGAGCACGTCCACCGGGTCGTCGAGCTGGTCGGTGAGGTCGACCACCGCCGTGTCGAAGACGACGAGCCTGGTCCGCAGGGTGCGCATGGACGCGAGCACCGCGCCGAAGACGGAGGCGTAGACGACGGAGGCGGCCATCGACCCCGACTGGTCGATGCAGAGGATCACGTCCTTCTTCACGGACCGGGCGGCCCGTCCGTAGCCGATGAGCCGTTCGGGGACGACGGTGCCGTGCTCGGGGAGGTAGTTCTTGAGGTTGGCGCGGATGGTGCGGTCCCAGTCGATGTCGTGGTGCCGGGGGCGGCTGACCTTCGCCGAGCGGTCCAGGGCACCGGTGAGCGTGGCCCGGGTGCGGGAGGCGAGCCGCTTCTCCAGATCCTCGACGACCTTGCGCACGACCGCTCTCGCGGTCTCCTTCGTCGTCTCGGGCATGGCCTTGTTGAGCGAGAGGAGCGTGCCCACGAGGTGGACGTCGGCCTCGACCGCCTCCAGCATCTCCGGTTCGAGGAGCAGCCCGGCGAGGCCCAGCCGGTCGATCGCGTCACGCTGCATGACCTGGACGACGGAACTGGGGAAGTACGTGCGGATGTCGCCGAGCCAGCGGGCCACGGAGGGGGCGGAGGCCCCGAGTCCGGCCGAGCGGCTGTTTCTGCCCCGGCCGCCGGGCCTGTTTCCGTCGCCGTACAGCGCGGTCAGTGCGGCGTCCATCGCGGCGTCGCGCCCGGTGAGGGTGCGGCCGGTGCTCTCGGCGCTGTCCGCGCCCAGGACCAGCCGCCACCGCCGCAGCCGCCCGTCGTTCGCCGGACCGGGCCACGGGCCGGTGTGCGCCGGGGGCGGTGTCGTGCCGGCCGTGTCCGCCCCCGTGGTCGCGGTCGTGGTCATCGCGTTGCCCCCAGCGGTTCCTCGATGTTCGTGGCTCTCCCGGACGGGGCGTCGCCGTCCGGGCCGGGATCGTGGTGCAGTCCGAGCAGAAGGCGCAGCACCGGCTCGACCGCGTCGGCCCGCGCCTCGTCCAGTCCCGGGGCGTATCCGGATGCCGTCGTCCCGGGCACGATGCCGGTGGCTTCCGGTCCCCCGGCGGCCGGGCCCCGTCTCACGAGCTCGCCCAGGGTGCGCCGCACACCCGCTTCGTACGCCGAGAACGTGCGGCGCAGCAGGGGCAGTACGTCGGCGAAGAGGTCGGCGGGCACTCCGGTGAGCCAGGCGTCGACCAGGCCGAGCAGCCGCTCGTCGTGGACGAGCAGCATGCCTCCGCCGGCGGCTGGGCCGACGAACCCCTCGATCCACGCCGCGGCGTCGGCCGGGGGTGCGCCGGGCGAGAGGGCCAGGCCCATCAGCCGTGCCGCGTCGTCCTGCGCGAGCCGCCCGTCGTCGAGCAGCAGGCGGGTCGCGCGCCCCCGGACGACCCCCGCGACCGTGTCCCGGGCGGCGAGCCTGTGCAGTACGGCTGTCCAGCGCTCGCGCAGTCCGTCCGCGTCCGGGCCGGCGCCGGTCCGGACGGCCCCGGTGAGCAGGCCGATCGCGGTGTGGACCCCGTCCACCCGGCCGCGCATTTCCTCGGCGCCGTCGGCGTCGAGCCCGGTGCAGGCGGGCGGCAGCGCGACGCAGACCCGGTCGGCGAGCCCGACCGCGACCTCGCCGAGTGCCGCGGTGTCCGTGGAGCGCACGTCGCCGTAGCGCAGGGTGCGGGCGAGCGCGGGCAGGGCGTCGGCGAGATGGCCCACATCGGCGTCGAGCGCGGCGCGGTCGGCGAGGGCCCGCATCACCACGGGGAGCGCGTCGGGCAGTTCCGCGAGGAGGCACTGTTCGGCGAGGGCGGTGACCTCGGCGAGCGTGGTCGCCGAGGCGGCCCGGGAGCCGGCCTTGGCGGTCGCCGCGAAGAGCACGGTGGTGCCCCAGGTCCCGGCCTCCGCGACCTGTACGTACAGCTCGGGCTCCCAGCGCAGCCGCCAGCTCTCCCGGAAGGTGCCGGTGCTCGCCCGGCCTTCGGCGGGCTCGCCCCAGCCGATGGCGAGGACGCGCAGCCGGTGGAGCAGCCGGCTGCGGGCCGCGTCGTTGTCCTTGCGCAGGTCGAGCTCCAGCTCGCGCTCCTGCGCCTCGGGTTTGAGCCGGAGCGTGCGTTGTTGGCGGGTGAGGTCGCGCTGGAGGGGGACGGCGGGGGCGGTGTCCGGCACCTGGCCGAGGGTCTCGCCGACGATCAGCCGGTCCTGGACGAGCGCGAGCGGCACGTCGGAGCCCTCGCACATCACGGCCCGGATCGCGTCGGTCGTCTCGCCCAGTCCGGCGAGCGGGCGGCCGCGCATGGCGGCGAGGGTCCCGGCGAGCCGGACGGCCTCGATGACATGGGCGGACGACACGAACCGGTCCTCGTCACGCAGAAGCCCGGCGACCTTCGTCATCCACCGCTCGACCGGGCGGTCCGCGGCGTCGAAGAGGTGGCCGTACCAGCCGGGCGAGTCGATCCCCGCCCCGTATCCGCTGTGACGGGCGAGCCGCCGGTGCGACCAGGGCACCCAGGTCAGCTCGGCCTTGGTCTTGGGCAGTCCCTTGAGCAGGGCGCGGTCGGCGGCGAGTGTGGTCCCGGTGGCGAGCGCGGGTACGTGCCAGGCACCGCAGACGACCGCGACCTCGTCACCGAACTCCTTGCCGGCCTTGCGCAGTTGGATGCGCATATGCGCCTCGCGGACGGCGTCGCGGGGGTGGCCGCCGTCGCCGTACACCTCGCGCAGGGCGGTCATCGCCTCGGCGAGCGCGGCGAACGGCGCCCGCGGGTCCACGACCTCGCCGTCCTCGCCGTCCGGGGTGCGGTGTTCGACGACGTCCTCCCACCAGCGCTCCGGGTCGTCGTAGCCCGCCGCCTCGGCGAGCACGGCGACGGGATCGATCGGGGCCGACGCGGCGGCCGGGGCCTGTCCGCCCTCGTCCGCTTCGCTTTCCTCGGCCCGCGTCATGGCCAGGGAGTTCGCCGCGGGCAGGTCGATGAACCGGACCGGGGCGCCGTGCTCGAGGGCCCAGCGGATCGCGACCCATTCGGGCGAGAACGCGGCCAGCGGCCAGAACGCCGCCTGTCCCGGGTCGTCGACGGCATGGGCGAGCAGGGCGACCGGTGGGCGCATCCGCTCGTCGGCGGCCAGCGGCAGCAGCGCGTCGGCCTCGGGGGGCCCTTCGACGAGCACCGCCCGCGGGCGGGCGGCATCCAGCGCCGCGCGGACGGCGCGGGCCGAGCCCGGTCCGTGGTGCCGCACCCCCAGCAGCAGCGGACCCGCAGGACGCCCGGCCCGGGTCATGCGGATACCTCGCGGCAGGCGCGGTAGAAGTCCTTCCAGCCGTCCCGCTCCCGGACCACTGTCTCCAGGTACTCCTGCCAGACCACGCGGTCGGCCGCAGGGTCGCGGACGACTGCGCCGAGGATGCCCGCCGCCACGTCGCCGGGGCGCAGCATCCCGTCGCCGAAGTGGGTGGCGAGGGCCAGGCCGTTGGTGACGACGGAGATCGCCTCGGCCGTCGACAGCGTTCCCGAGGGGGACTTGAGCTTGGTGCGGCCGTCGGCGGTGACTCCGTCGCGCAGTTCGCGGAAGACCGTGACGACGCGACGGATCTCGGCCATGCCGTCCGGTGCGGCGGGGAGGTCGAGCGAGCGCCCGATCTGCTCGACGCGCCGGGACACGATGTCGACCTCGGCGTCGGGGGTGGCGGGCAGCGGGAGCACGACGGTGTTGAACCGGCGGCGCAGCGCGCTGGAGAGTTCGTTGACCCCGCGGTCGCGGTCGTTGGCGGTGGCGATGACGTTGAATCCGCGGACCGCCTGGACCTCCTGCCCCAGTTCGGGGACGGGGAGTGTCTTCTCCGACAGGATCGTGATGAGCGAGTCCTGCACATCGGCGGGGATGCGGGTGAGCTCCTCGATCCGCGCGGTCATGCCGTCGGACATGGCGCGCATGAGCGGGCTGGGCACCAGGGCCTCGCGGCTGGGCCCGTGCGCGAGCAGCCGTGCATAGTTCCAGCCGTAGCGGACGGCCTCTTCGGGAGTGCCCGCGGTGCCCTGGACGAGCAGGGTCGAGTCACCGCTGACGGCGGCCGCGAGGTGCTCCGAGACCCAGGTCTTGGCGGTGCCCGGGACGCCGAGGAGCAGCAGGGCCCGGTCGGTGGCGAGGGTGGTCACGGCGACTTCGACGAGGCGGCGCGGGCCCACGTACTTCGGCGTGATCACGGTGCCGTCCGGCAGGGTGTCACCGAGCAGGTAGGTGGCGACGGCCCACGGGGACAGCTTCCAACGGGCGGGCCGCGGGCGGTCGTCGGCCGCGGCGAGGGCCTTCAGCTCATGGGCGAAGGCGTCCTCGGCATGCGGCCGCAGCGCCTGTACGCCGACGGTGGCGGTGGTTTCGGACACGGTCATGGATCCCCCTCCGGATCGGTCGACCCGATGTGGTTCCCACCGTGCACCATGGCACTGACAATCGGCCCCGGCCGCAGGTCGGGGCCGGTCCACCGGCTGCGGAAGGGGAGTTCAGCCACCCACCGGCGAGACGGCCACGCAGCCGCCCGCGGCGAGCATGCCCTCGCCCTTCGCCTCCTTGATGACCCTGCCCTTGTGCGTGATCGAGCAGGAGACGTCGGCCCCGTTCCCGTCGACGGCGATCGGCACGACCGCGGGCGGCATGATCCCGCGCAGCGTGACGGTCTTCCGCCAGGGCAGGGTGGGCGACTCGACCGTCTCGGTCTCCGGTTCCATGGCCTTGCCCCCGCCGTTGTGGAACTGGATCTCGTCGACGCCCGAGCCGGTGACCTCGTAGGTGACCTCGTACGTCTCGTCGACGGCCTTGTCTACCTGGTCGGCGGCCTCCGAGCAGGCGACGAGGCCCATGCCCAGACCGAGGACGACGGCCGCACGGACGGTGGTCCGGGCGGTGCGGACGCCGGTGCGGAGGTTACGGATGCTACGGGCGGTGCGAACGGTGTGGCTCATCGGCTGATCCCCCCGGATCGATGGGTCTGCTGCTCGCAGCGAATCGCAAAGGCGAAGTAAAGTCAAGATGCGTGCACGATGGCGAAACAGCAGGTCAGGGCGATTGTCAGTGGTTCGCTCTACCGTCGTTGCCATGCTGCGATCTCACGGGGGAGAACCCTTGCGCACCGCCGGGCCGGTGGCGCGCTGGACGGTGGAGCAGGTGCTGGCCCTCGCTCCTGACGACGCGTCGCGCAAGGCGGGGAGCAAGCTCGGTTCGGCCGGTCCCTGGTCGGGCGGCGGGTGCGACGGGTCGGGTGCGGTGTGGGGGCTGTGCAAGGGCAGCGGGAGCAATCCGTACCGGACGGTGGTCGACGTCACCGGCCCCGCGTACAAGTGCAGTTGCCCCAGCCGGAAGTTCCCGTGCAAGCACGCGCTGGGCCTGCTGCTGGTCTGGGCGTCGGACGGATCGGCCCTGCCGCCGGGCGAGGCGCCGGACTGGGCCGGTGAGTGGCTGACGGGCCGCCGCGAGCGGTCGGCCGGGAAGACGGAGAGGGCGGAGAAGCAAGCGGCGGACGGCACTTCGGCCGCGGGCCCGGCCGATCCGGAGGCCGCCCGGCGCCGGGCCGAGCGCCGCGCCGAGCGGATCACCGGCGGTGCGCAGGAGCTGGAGGAGCGGCTGGCCGATCTGCTGCGCGGGGGGCTGGCGGCGGCCGACCAGCCGGGGTACGGGCTCTGGGAGGAGACGGCGGCCCGCATGGTCGACGCCCAGGCGCCCGGACTGGCCGCCCGTGTGCGGGAGTTGGGCACGATCGCGGCATCCGGTCCGGGCTGGCCGGTGCGGCTGCTGGAGGAGTGCGCGCTGCTGCATCTGCTGGACAGCGCCTGGCTGGGGATCGACCGGCTGCCCAAGCCGCTGGCCGCCACGGTCCGCACCCGGGTGGGGCTGACGGCCCCCGCCGAGGGCCCGCCGGTCCGCGACCACTGGCTGGTCCTCGCCCAGTACGACACCCCGGACGGCAAGATCGTCGCGCGCCGCACCTGGCTGCACGGCAGGGAGACCGGCCGCACGGCACTGCTGCTCTCCTTCGGGGCGGCCGGGCGCTCCCCCGGGCCGGCGCTGCCGGTGGGCGGCACGATCGACGCCGAGATCACTCCGTATCCGGGCGCCGGGCAGCTACGGGCGGAGCTGGGGCGGCAGTTCGGTGTGCCGTCACCGGCCGGCACACCACCGCCGGGGGACACGGCAGCGGCCGCGATCGAGGCGTACGGCCACGCCCTGCGGGAGGACCCCTGGCTGGACGCCTGGCCGGTGGCGCTGCGCGATGTCATACCCGTGCCGTCCGGGGACGGCTGGCAACTGGCGGACGCGGCGGGCGGGGCGGCCCTGCCCGTCGCCCCGGCGGCGCTGTCCCGGCCCGGCCTGTGGAGACTCGTCGCGCTCTCCGGCGGCGCACCGGTCACGGTCTTCGGCGAATGCGGCCACCGCGGCTTCGACCCGTTCGCGGCCTGGTCCGCCGGGGCCGGTGACGACGCGGCGTGCGGGACCGTGCCGCTCATCTGACGTTGGATTCGAAGGGGGACCCATGTCCGGCACCATCACATCCGCCCCGTGGGAAGAGCTCGTCACCACGGCGCTTCTCGGCACCGACCGCCGCCCCGCCGGGGCGGCGGTCGGTGCCGCCGGACTGCTGGACGCGGCGGCGCTCCACACCGTGCGGCGCAGGGCGGGTCTCCTGCCCGCCGCCCCGGCCGCCCGGCCCGAGCCGGCGCCCGTCGACCCGCGGCCGGCGCTGCCCCCGGCCGCGCGGCGCAGGCTCGCCCAGTTGCTGGCGGACCGGTCGGCGGCGGGCGGCGCGGCAGGCCGGCGCGGTACGGCTCCCGATCTCACGGAGCTGATCCCGCAGTGGCTGGCCACCGCCAATCGGCAGGGCTTCCGGGCCCCGGCCGCACTGCTCCCGGCCCTGCTCGACGCGGCCAGGGCCCGTACGGACCTGCGGCCGCAGGCCCTGGCTTTCGCCGGACCGCGCGGGCTGTGGCTGGCCGGGCTGAACCCCGAGTGGAAGTTCGCGTTGCGCGGCTCCTCGGGCGGCTCGTCGCTGCCCGGCCCGACGGAGCCGGAAGCGGTCGCCCGGCTGTGGGAGGAGGGCCTGTTCGCCGAGCGGGTCGCGCTGCTCGCGGCGGTCCGGGCGCACGATCCCGCCGAGGCGATCGCGCTGCTCGCGACCACATGGAGCACCGAGCGGGCCGAGGACCGGCTGATGTTCCTCGACTCGCTGCGCACCGGGCTGTCCCCGCTGGACGAGCCCTTCCTGGAGCAGGCCCTCTCCGACCGCAGCCGCAATGTCCGCTCGACCGCCGCCGAGCTGCTGTCCGCGCTGCCGGAGTCGGCGCTGGCCGGCCGGATGGCGTCCCGCGCGCTGTCCTGCGTGAGCCCGGACCTCACCGGCGACGAGGTCTCGGTCACCGTGGAGGCTCCGCACGAATGCGACGCCTCGATGGAGCGTGACGGGGTGGTGGCGGTGCCCCCGTCCGGGCGGGGGGAACGGTCGTGGTGGCTGGGCCAGTTGGTGGAGGCGACGCCGCTCGTCACCTGGCCGGCGCGGTTCGCCGGCCGCACCGCGCGGGAGATCGTCGGCCTCCCGGTCGCGGACGGCTGGGCCGAGGAACTGCACGCCGCATGGTGCCGGGCCACGGTGCGGCAGCGTGACCCAGAGTGGGCCCGCGCGCTGCTCGGCACCCCCTCCGTCCCGCCGTCGAACGGCCCCGGCACGGCGTCGCTCGCCGAAAGGTCGAAGCTCCTCGGCATACTCCCCGCGGCCGAACGGGCCGGCTGGGTGGCCGACTTCATCGCCGCGCACGGCTTGTCGGAGGCGTTCCAGATCCTGGGGGTCTGCCCGACGCCCTGGGCCGAACCGCTGGGCCGCGCGGTCGTCGACGCCCTGGACATCGCCCGGGACGCGGGCAGCTATCCCTGGAGCTTCAGCGGCGTGATGGGCCTCGCCGAACGCTGCCTGAACCCGGCCGAGGCGGACCGCCTGGAGGTCCTCACCACCACCCCGGACGAACCGGAGGACGCCTCACCGGGCGCGAACGGCTACTGGTCCGAGGCCTTCCAACGGCTGGTCTCCACCTTGCGGCTGCGTGCGGCGATGGACTCGGAGCTGATCCCGGACTGACGGAACCGGCCCCGAGCCCGGAGCCCGAGGCCCGGAGCCCCGAGCCCGGCAGGTCAGGCTTCCGCGGGGTGGCGGACGTTCGCGTTGACCCATTCGACGATCGACGCCGTGGTGGCGCCCGGGGTGAAGATCTCCGCGACGCCCCGGTCCTTCAGCGGTGCGATGTCCGCCTCCGGGATGATGCCGCCGCCGAAGACCTTGATGTCCTCCGCCTCGCGCTCCTTCAGCAGCTCGATCACCTTGGCGAAGAGTGTGTTGTGCGCGCCGGACAGGATCGAGAGGCCGATCGCGTCGGCGTCCTCCTGGATCGCGGTGTCCACGATCTGCTCGGGCGTCTGGTGGAGCCCGGTGTAGATGACCTCCATACCCGCATCGCGCAGCGCCCTCGCGATCACCTTGGCCCCGCGGTCATGGCCGTCCAGGCCCGGCTTCGCCACCACCACACGGATCGGACCGGTCACACCCATCACTGCCTCCACATGCGTCTCCCGTGCCTGAAGGGCCGGGGATGTGAACGAACGTTATCTACAGCATCTCGCAAGCCGTCGTTTCGCGGTGGACGGGGAGGGGGAAATCACACGTGGGACATGTTCACCGGGCGCCGTCCCCGTGCCATGCGGCAGCCCTGCCGTGCGGGAGCGGCCGCCAGGGGAGCCGCGACGAGGTCGCCGTACCACCGCGCCGTCAGCCGCACGGCACGGTGGTACGGCCTGCCCGGTCCATCCGGTCCGTCGGCCGACTGCGCGCCGGTCACCGCCCAGCCGCCTCCCCCGCCCGTCGAAGCAGGAGGTCGGCCATGAAGGACCTGCCTTTTCTTCCGCCACCACTGCGCCGGGCGTGTCCGGGCGCCCCTCCGCTGCCGACCGCGCTGCTGAAGGCCACCGCACTGGAGCTGGTGGTTCTCGCCGGCCATGCGCTCCTCTACCCCACCGGCATCACCGGGGAACGACGGTCCGCGCCATTCCCGGCCGGACCGCACACCACACCTCCCGACGCCGCTCCCGGTGCCACCGCCCCGGCTGCGGACTCCGCACCGCCCGCCGAGGGCGACGAGCGGCCCCCCGTCATCCTGCTGCACGGCTTCATCGACAACCGTTCGGTCTTCGTCCTGCTGCGCCGCTCCCTGGCCCGGCACGGCTGGCGCCACCTGGAATCGCTCAACTACTCACCGCTGACCTGCGACATCCGAACCGCGGCCGAGCTGCTCGGGCGCCATGTCGAGGAGATCTGCGCGCGTACCGGACACCACCGGGTCGACATCGTCGGGCACAGCCTCGGCGGCCTGATCGCCCGCTACTACGTACAGCGACTCGGTGGCGACCAGCGCGTCCGCACCCTGGTCACCCTGGGCACGCCGCACGCGGGCACGGCGGTCGCCCTGCTGGCGAGCGCCCACCCCATCGTGCGGCAGATGCGTACGGGGTCCGCTCCGATCGAGGAGCTGCGCAGACCCGCGCCCGGCTGCCGCACCCGTTTCGTCAGTTTCTGGAGCGAGCTCGACCGGGTGATCGTGCCGGCCGAGGCGGCCCGCATCGACCATCCGGATCTCGACGCGCAGAACGTATGCGTCACCGGAATCGGCCATCTCGCCCTGCCGGTGCATCCGGCGGTCGCCGCCGAGGTCCGGCAGGCGCTGGAGTCCCGCGAACCGAGGGCCGAAACCACCGAGGCCACGGAAAGCGGAGAAATCGGAGGAATGGGAGGAACCGCGGGAGTCGCCTGAGCTTCACGGCCCGACGGAGACCCCATAAATAGAACGCATTTCGAACATAGAGCCAAGGCTGTGTGCCCAGTCCGTCGAAAGACGGCCGATTGCCCGTTTCCTGAGTCGCCCATGCCCGCCGAAGATTGTCGGCGTCACGTACCGCCGGGTACAGTCGCGGCGACTGCTCCCCCTGGGATTCCCCCGCCGGATCCCAGAGCACAGGTACTGCTGCCGAGGCGAGAGAGAAGTTGGTGAACGACCAGCACCCCCACGCCGGGTACGCCGGATACGACAGCGAGGCGACCGGCAGCTTCGACAGCGACCCGCTCTTCGGCTCGCTCCCCGGCGGTCACGACGGCGCGTACGGCAGCGGCTACGGCGCCGGGCAGTCCGGCCACAGCGGCCAGTACGACTCCACGCAGTGGGACACCGGCGCGCACCCGGCCACCTCGTACGGCACCTACGCCCCGTACGCCACACAGCCCCAGCAGCAGTACGAGGCGGGGCCGACGTACGAGACGACGGCCATCTGGACGCCCGTGGCCGACTACGGCGCGGAAGCGACCACGGCCACTGCGACCGCCACGTTCGCCGCCGTCCCGGCGCAGGGCGGCGCCCCGGACGCCACGGGTCAGTGGGACTCCGGCGGCTGGCACGCGAACGACCCGTGGGCCACGGGCGAAACCACCGCGTACGACACCGGCGCATACGACGCCACCGCATGGAACACCGGCGCCACGCCCGAGCACGAGCTGCAAATCACGCAAACCACGGAAACCGCACAGGTGTCCTACGAAGCGCTGTCGGCACAGGAGGCGCCCGCAGCCCAGGAGACCTACACCGACCTGAGCTCCTACGACCCCTACGCGCCCTACGCCACCGATGCCGCGGACAGCGCCGACGCCCCGGCCGGCACGGCCCGCACGGCCGGCGCAGCAGGCGATGTGGATGTACATGACGCGGCCACCATCAGCGTCGCAGTCATCGCAGACGTCGCAGAGGCCGCGCCCGGCCGGCGCCACCCCCTCGGCGGCGGCGCCGGCCGCAGCCGTCGGCGTTCCCCCGCGAAGCGGTCCGCGCTCCTCACCGTCGCCATCCCCTCCGCCTGCGTGATGAGCGTGGCCGGAATCGCCGCGGCCTCGGTCGGCGGGCTGGGCGGCGAGGACAAGAAGGACGACAACACCACGATGGCGGCGGCCGATCCCGGCTCCGTCAAGGCGGGTGCGGCCAACAACAAGCTGGATACCCAGCTCGCCAACCTCAGCGCCGACGCGGAGAACTTCGCCGACCGCGCCAGCCGCACCCAGGAGCGCCTCGACCTGCGGGAGCGGCAGGCCGCCGAGAAGAAGAAGCGCGAGGAAGAGGCCGCCCGCAAGGAGGCCCTGCGCCCCAAGTTCGTCATGCCGGTCAAGCAGCACGGCCTCAGCGCGTACTTCGGCCAGGCGGGCGTCAACTGGATGTCCGTGCACACCGGCATCGACTTCCCCGTCATGGGGGGCACGCCCGTGATGGCCGCGACGGACGGCACCGTGCGCACCCAGCTGAACAGCGCCTACGGGAACATGGCCATCGTCACCATGGCCGACGGGACCGAGACCTGGTACTGCCACCTCAGCGGCACCAAGATCCGCTCGGGCCCGGTCAAGGCCGGTGACGTCATCGCGTACTCGGGCGACACCGGAAACTCGACCGGCCCGCACCTGCACTTCGAAGTGCGGCCCGGTGGCGGAGCAGCGGTGGACCCGCTGCCCTGGTTCCGCAGTCACGGCGTCAACCTGACCTGAGCCCAGCGGGGCGGGGGGCCGCGGCCCCCCGCCCCGCTCGCTCCGGCTACAGCTTTTCGACCGGCGCGTACCGCAGCAGCAGCTTCTTCGGGCGCTCGTCGCCGAAGTCGACCGTGGCCTTCGCCTGGTCGCCGACGCCCTCGACCGCCGTGACCGTGCCGAGCCCGAACTGGTCGTGCGTGACCCGGTCCCCGACGGCCAGCGTGATCGTCGGCCTGTCCGAGGTCCGCCGGGTCGCGAAGCCCGAGGGGCCGGAGCGCGAACGCGACGAGGAAAGCGAGGACGTGATCCCCGAGGTCGGTCCGGCCGGAGCCGCCATCGGTCCGGTCCGCTTCCACTCCAGGTGCTGGTCCGGGATCTCCTCCAGGAACCGCGACGGCGGGTTGTACGAGGGCTGGCCCCACGCACTGCGCATCGCGGCCCGGGTCAGATAGAGCCGCTCCCGGGCCCGGGTGATGCCGACGTAGGCGAGCCGCCGCTCCTCCTCCAGCTCCTTCACCTGTCCCAGCGCCCGCATGTGCGGGAAGACGCCGTCCTCCATGCCGGTCAGGAAGACGACCGGGAATTCGAGGCCCTTCGCGGTGTGCAGCGTCATCAGCGTGATGACGCCGGAGCCGTCCTCGTCCTCGTCGGGAATCTGGTCGGAGTCGGCGACGAGCGCGACCTTCTCCAGGAACTCGGCGAGTGTGCCCGTGCCCGCGGCCGTGCCCGTCTCGTCGGCCGCTCCGCGCTCCTGCTCGAATTCGAGGGCCACGGCTGCCAGTTCCTGGAGGTTCTCGATCCGGGTCTCGTCCTGCGGGTCGGTGGAGGCCTGCAGTTCGGCGAGGTAGCCGGTGCGCTCCAGGACGGCCTCCAGGACCACCGCCGGGCCCGCGCCCGACTCGACGATCGTGCGCAGCTCCTCCATCAGCGTGTTGAACCGCTTGACGGCGTTGGCCGACCGGGCCGCCATGCCGTACGCCTCGTCGACCCGGCGCAGCGCCTGCGGAAAGGTGATCTTCTCGCGCAGGGACAGCGCGTCGATCATCGCCTCGGCGCGCTCGCCGATGCCGCGCTTGGGCACGTTGAGGATGCGGCGCAGCGGGACGGTGTCCTCCGGATTGGCGAGGACGCGCAGGTAGGCCAGGATGTCCCGGACCTCCTTGCGCTCGTAGAAACGCACGCCGCCGACGACCTTGTAGGGCAGGCCGACGCGGATGAAGATCTCTTCGAAGACACGGGACTGCGCGTTCGTGCGGTAGAAGATCGCGACGTCGCCGGCCCTGGCGTCGCCCGCGTCGGTCAGCCGGTCGATCTCGTCGGCGACGAACTGCGCCTCGTCGTGCTCGGTGTCGGCGACGTAGCCGGTGATCCGGGCGCCCGTGCCGGCGTTCGTCCAGAGGTTCTTGGGACGGCGGCTCTCGTTGCGCTCGATGACCGCGTTGGCGGCGGACAGGATCGTCTGCGTGGAGCGGTAGTTCTGCTCCAGGAGGATCGTCGTCGCGTTCGGGTAGTCCTCCTCGAACTGGAGGATGTTGCGGATGGTCGCGCCGCGGAAGGCGTAGATCGACTGGTCCGCGTCACCCACGACGCACAGCTCGGCCGGGGCGTCGCCCTCGCCCGCCGGGCCGACCAGCTCGCGTACGAGGGTGTACTGGGCGTGGTTGGTGTCCTGGTACTCGTCAACCAGGACGTGGCGGAAGCGGCGGCGGTAGTGCTCGGCGACGTCCGGGAACGCCTGGAGCAGGTGGACCGTCGTCATGATGATGTCGTCGAAGTCCAGCGCGTTGGCCTCGCGCAGCCGGGACTGGTACATCGCGTAGGCCTGGGCGAGGGTCTTCTCGAAGCCGTCCGCCGCCTGGCCGGCGAAGGTCTCCTCGTCGATCAGTTCGTTCTTGAGGTTGGAGACCTTGGCCGTGAACGACTTCGGCGGGAAGCGCTTCGGGTCGAGGTCGAGATCGCGGCAGACCAGGGCCATCAGCCGCTTGGAGTCGGCGGCGTCGTAGATGGAGAACGACGAGGTGAAGCCGAGCTTCTTCGACTCGCGGCGCAGGATGCGTACGCACGCGCTGTGGAAGGTCATGACCCACATGGCGTTGGCGCGCGGTCCGACGAGCTGCTCGACGCGCTCCTTCATCTCGCCCGCGGCCTTGTTGGTGAAGGTGATCGCCAGGATCTGGCCGGGGTGCACCCCGCGCTCCGCGAGGAGGTGGGCGATCCGGTGGGTCAGCACCCGGGTCTTGCCCGAGCCGGCTCCGGCGACGATGAGCAGCGGGGAGCCCGCGTGGACCACGGCGGCGCGCTGCTCGGTGTTCAGCCCGTCGAGGAGCGCCGCGGAGTCGATGACGGGGCGGTGCGCGCCGTCGCGGTAGTAGGCGTCCCGGGGCGGCGGGGGCCCGTCGAACACGCCCGCGAAAAGGTCCTCCGGCACCTCTTCGGGCGCGGAGTCCTCGGGGGGCGGCGGGGGCTCTTCCTCCGATTGCTGGAGGCCGGCCAGGAAGCTGTCGTCAAAGAGGCTGCTCATCGCTTGTCGAGTCTAGGCCGCCCCGGCGACACCCGGAGGCCGCACGGCGAACCGCGCACCGCGACGGACACGCGACGGAGGGGCGCCACTACGATCCGTAAGGGATTCCGGGCCCTCACCACCCACCCCGACAAGGTCACGAAAACGTATCGGGCATATCGAACATCAACCTTCACAGCAGCACCGCGGGTTGGCTAGCGTGCTCGACCGGGCGGCCCGTACCCCCTTGAGGCGAACCACGCCGAGCGGGCGCCCCCGCCGAATCCGGGCTGCCCCCACGGGAGTTCGGAACCGGGGACCCACACGCAGCACCGGGGTGAATCGGTCCTTATCCCCCACTCGGACCGTAGGGCAGCCTTCCGTTCCGCCCGAGCCCGACAGCTAACCCGGTAGGCGGTCCACGGAAGGAGATGCCGGTCTTGGCATCGCATCGCAAGCCGCGCACCCGGGTGCGCACCACCGCGCCGGCCGTCGGGCTCACCACCGCGGCACTGGCGTCCGTGACCCTGCTCTCCACGCAGAGCGCCATGGCCGCCCCCGACCCGAAGCCCGGCGTCGAGGACGTACAGAAGCAGGTCGACGAGCTCTACCGGCAGGCGGGCACCGCGACCCAGCAGTACAACCAGGCGAAGGAGGCCTCCGCCGCCCAGCGCGCCAAGGTCGACGCCCTGCTGGACGATGTCGCCGAACGCGCCGACAAGCTCAACGAGGCGCGCAGGACGCTCGGCGCCTACGCGGCCGCGCAGTACCGCAGCGGCTCCATCACGCCGAGCGCCACGTTCTTCCTGGCCGACGACCCGCAGTCGTACTTCGACCAGAGCCAGTTGATGGACCGGATGACCAGCCGGCAGCAGCAGGCGATCACGGACTTCCGTACGGAGCAGGCCAAGGCGTCGAAGAAGCGCGCCGAAGCGGTGCGGAGCCTGGAGACGCTGACGACGACGCAGAACACGCTGCGCACCAGCAAGCAGAACGTCCAGAAGAAGCTGGGCGAGGCGCGCACGCTGCTGTCGAAGCTGACCGCCGAGGAGAAGGCGCGGCTCGCGGCGATCGAGCGGGAGAAGGAGGCCGAGGCCAGGCGCAAGGCCGAGGAGCTGGCGAAGCAGCAGGCCGCCGCCAAGGCCGAGGCGGACCGCAAGGCCGAGGAGGCCGCGAAGGAGTCGGGAGGCGGCAGCGGTACGGGGACGGGCACCGGGTCCGGCTCGGACAGCAGTGCCACCACCAAGGCGGAGAAGGTCCTCGCCTTCGCCAGGGCCCAGATCGGCAAGCCGTACGTCTGGGGCGCGACGGGCCCCGCTTCGTACGACTGCTCCGGGCTCACCCAGGCCGCGTGGAAGGCGGCGGGCGTGGACATACCGCGGACCACATGGGACCAGGTCGAGATCGGCACCCGGGTCGCCACGGCGGACCTGCGGCCGGGGGACCTGGTCTTCTTCTACGACGACATCAGCCACGTCGGCATCTACAAGGGTGACGGGATGATGATCCACGCCCCGAAGCCCGGGGCGAACGTGCGCGAGGAGTCGATCTACTACATGCCGATCTACGGCAGCGTGCGGCCGGCGTAGCGGGCCTCCACGCGCAGCGCTGCCCCGGTGCCGGGGCAGCGCTGCGCGGGCGGGATCAGGTCCAGAGCGTGGCGATGAAGATGTTGAGCATCGTCAGTCCGCCCACCGCCGCGAAGGCGCCCTTGTCGACCTTCTCCTCGTCCCGCTTGATGTAGACGAGGGCGAGGATGACGACCAGGATCAGCAGCTTGACGCCGATCTTGATGTTGTTCACGTGGTTGCCGTCGGCCTCGTTCAGCCCGACCAGTGCGACACCGGTGACCAGCATGGTCAGCGCGCCGTGCAGCATCGCCGGGACGAACCGGGCCGTGCCCGCGCCCATCGCCTTCATCTGGGTCAGGAATCCGCCCAGCAGGGCGGCGATGCCGATGATGTGCAGGGCGACGAAGACATGAATGAGTACGTCCATGAGGCCGCAGCCTAGCCCCGGCCATATCACCACTCGGCAGGCAGGTACACCTTACTGTTCACTTCACTCACACCTGTACCAATTGCCTGACTCTGGCGCAATTTTTCCGATCACTCGACGGCAATGCCACGCCAAATTCAGACAATAAGCGTCATTACGACTCCTGCCCGTGCCCCGGGTTTAGCGTCCCTGACCAGGGTGACCGGCTTCACCGCTGCTCCGTACGCGGGCGGCGCACCGGTCGCCCCGCCGAGAGTTTCGGCGGGCCCGTCGGTAGCCCCCGACGGGCAGTCGTCAGGAAGGACGCACGCCCTCGTGGCAGCGCATCGAAAACCCAAGCAGCGCCCGTACACCGGCCCTGCTGCCCGCACCGCGGCGACCCTCGCCTTCGCCGGGGCCGCCACCGCCGCCGCACTGCCCGGCGCGGCGCACGCCGACCCGCAGCGCACCCCCGCCCAGGTCAAGGCCGAGGTGGACCGGCTGTACCACGAGGCGGAGGTCGCCACCGAGCAGTACAACGGCGCGAAGGAGAAGGCGTCCGCCGCGGAGGACTCCCTCGACTCCCTGCGCGACGAGGCCGCCCGCAGGACCGCGCGCCTCAACGCCTCGCGCGACACACTGGGTTCGTTCGCCGCCGCGCAGTACCGCACCGGCGGCCTCGGCACGTCCGTGCAGCTGGCCCTCTCCTCCGACCCGGACCAGTACCTGGAGCGGGCGTCGTACGTGGACCGCATCGGCGACCGCCAGGCCGCCGCGCTCGCCAAGGTCCGACGGCAGGTCGCCCAGATCGCCACGCTGCGCGCGCAGGCCAAGGGCGAGCTGGCCGCACTGGCCGCCCGCCGGGCCGAGCTGAAGAAGCACAAGGCGACGATCACGACCAAGCTCGCCGACGCGCGGCGGCTCCTCGACCGGCTGAGCCCGCCCGAGCGCACCGCCTACGAGAACCCCGACCACGGATCGGCCGACGGCGCGCGTTCCGCCGACCGCGCCGACCGCTTCACCGCGCGCGGCCCCGTCGGGGCACCGAACGCCCGCGCCGCCGAGGCCGTCGCATTCGCGTACGGAGCCCTCGGCAAGCCGTACGTCTGGGGCGCCACCGGCCCCTCCTCGTTCGACTGCTCCGGGCTCACCCAGGCCGCCTGGCGCTCCGCCGGCGTCTCGCTCCCCCGGACCACGTACACCCAGATCAATGCCGGCCGGCGCGTCTCGCGTTCCGAACTCGCCCCGGGCGACCTGGTGTTCTTCTACTCCGGCATCAGCCACGTCGGGCTCTACATCGGCAACGGGCAGATGATCCACGCCCCGCGCCCCGGGGCGCCGGTCCGGGTCGCGCCGATCGACCAGATGCCCTTCGCCGGGGCCACGCGGGTGGCATAGGCTCCCGACTCCGATCCGGGTCGACCCGCCATCGGGTCGGCCCGCCGTCGACCAACCGGCCGGAGGACGACCCCACATGCCCATGGACGCCGATGTCCAGACCCATGCCCGTACGCTCGCCCAGCGTTCCCCGGACCACCTCCGGGTCGGACCCTTCACGGTGCGGTACAACCCCAACTGGTCGCTCAAGTACGCCAATTACGCCATACCCGACCAGGGCGCCGAGCCGACCGCCGACGATCTCGACGCGCTGATCGCGGCGTTCCGCGAGCACGACCGGCTGCCCCGGCTGGAGTTCCTGCCCGGGTCGGCGCCCGCGGTCGAACCCGCGCTGCTCGCCGCCGGGTTCACCGTCGAGAACCGGGCCCCGATCATGGCCTGCGCCCCGGGCGAGCTGCTGACGCCGAAACGGGTGGACGCGCTCACGATCACCGAACCGGCCACCGACGCCGAGCTGGCCGCCGCCGCGCTCGTCCAGCACCACGGATACGGCGGGACCGGCGAGCCCGAGGACGGCGTGGCGCAGTGGCTGCGCACCGCGGCCCGGGACGGCGGGGTCGTGGCCCTGGCCACACTCGACGGCGTACCGGTGGGCGCGGGCGGCTGCTCCGTCCCGGTCGACGGCCTCACCGAACTGGCCGGTCTCGCCGTCGCCGACGCCTACCGCCGCCGCGGCATCGGCGCCGCGCTCTCCGCCCATCTGACGGCGACCGCCTTCGAGCGCGACTGCCGGGTGGTGTGGCTGGAGCCGGGCGACGCCGATGTGGAGCGGATCTACGCGGGCATCGGCTTCCGCAGGATCGGCGAGAAGCTGAACATCTCGCTCGACCCGGCCTGACGGGAGCGTCGCCCGCCGACGGAGGCGGCCCGTCGGCGGGCTCGGGCCGGCATCCGGCTCAGACCAGCCGCCGGGCCGTCGCCCACCGGGTCAGCTCGTGGCGGTTGGAGAGCTGGAGCTTGCGCAGCACCGCCGAGACATGGGACTCGACGGTCTTCACCGAGATGAACAGCTGCTTGGCGATCTCCTTGTACGCGTAGCCGCGGGCGATCAGCCGCAGCACCTCGCGCTCGCGCTGGGTCAGCCGGTCCAGGTCCTCGTCGACCGGCGGCGCATCCGTGGAGGCGAAGGCATCGAGGACGAAGCCGGCCAGCCGGGGCGAGAACACCGCGTCGCCGTCCTGGACCCGGAAGACCGAGTCGACCAGGTCGGTGCCGGTGATGGTCTTGGTGACATAGCCGCGGGCACCGCCTCGGATGACGCCGATGACGTCCTCGGCGGCGTCCGACACGGACAGCGCCAGGAACCGCACCGGGTTCTCCACGGCCCCCATCAGCGGGGCGCAGCGGCGCAGCACCTCGACGCCGCCACCGCCGGGCAGATGGACGTCGAGAAGGACGACCTCGGGGCGGGTCGCCGTGATGACGTCGACGGCCTGGTCGACATCGGCGGCCTCGCCGACCACCTCGACGCCGGTCTCCTCGGTGCGGCCGATCTCGGCCCGGACGCCGGTGCGGAACATCCGGTGGTCGTCGACGAGCACGACCCGTACCCGGCGCTCCGGGCCCCCGGCCGCCTCAGTGGTCTCCGTCATCGCTCGCCCTCTCCATCTCCAGCTCGACTTCCGTGCCCCCGCCGGGCACCGAACGCAGTCGCGCCGTACCGCCGTTGCGCTGCATCCGGCCGATGATTGATTCTCGTACGCCCATTCTGTCCCCCGGTACGGAGTCCAGATCGAATCCCGGGCCCCGGTCGCGCACCGAGACGAAGACCGTGCGGCCCTCGACCTCCGCGTAGACCTGCACGGCGCCGCCCTCGCCACCGTACTTGGCGGCGTTGACCATGGCTTCGCGCGCGGCCTGCAGCTGGGCGGCCAGCTTCTCGTCCAGCGGGCAGTCGCCGACCACGACGACCTCCAGCGGGACACCGTGCTTGTCCTCGACCTCGGCGGCGGCACGCTTGACCGCCTCGGCGAGGGTCTCGGGCTCGTCGTCCTCGTCCTTGCCGGTGCCCTCGGGGTTGTACAGCCAGTTGCGCAGTTCCCGTTCCTGGGCGCGGGCGAGCCTGCGCACCTCGCCCGCGTCGTCCGCGTTGCGCTGGATCAGGGTGAGGGTGTGCAGCACCGAGTCGTGGACGTGGGCGGCCACCTCGGCGCGTTCCTGGGCCCTGATGCGCATGGTGCGCTCCTCGGAGAGGTCCTGGGTCATGCGTACGAGGTAGGGGCCGGCCAGCAGCGCGATACCGGTGAGGACGGCGATGGCCGCGGTCATGACGTTGCCGAGCTGGGCCGCGGAGCCGCGTACCACCATGAAGACGGCGAGGCCCAGGCCGACCAGGGCGACCCCGGCGAGCCCCCGGGCCAGATGCAGGACCCGGCGGCGGCTGCCGACCTCCATCCAGCGGGCGCGCCGGGCGTTGTCGGCCTGCCGCCACACCAGTACGGAACCGGCGCCGATCAGCAGCGTGGGCCAGATGTAGCGGTTGGCCCCGCTGCCCATGTCGACGTTGCCGACGAAGATCATGGCACCGAAGAGCAGCGCGATCAGGGCGAATACCTGGCCCTTGTCGGGCTTGCGGAGCCGGCGGCTGCCGTCCGGGGCGGTCACGAAGACCGAGCTCGCTGTCTCGACGCCTCCGACGCCGAGCGGGACGACGATCCAGAACACGGCGTAGAGCAGCGCGCCGAGACCGTCCGCGAAGAACAGGCCGAGGAAGACGAACCGCACCCAGACGACGGGCAGCCCGAGGTGCCCGGCGAGTCCGCGCGCGACGCCGCCCAGCAGCCGTCCGTCGGCGCTGCGGTACAGCTTGCGCAGCGGTGGCTCCTCCGGGTCCGTGGTGCGGGAGCTGGCGGCTCGGGTCGTGGCGGCTGGCATGACCCGATCGTCACATGTCCGTGCGGGCGGCGGTATCAGGGACGGCCCCCAATAGACCCTGAGTGCCCGGCACGCCCCGGCCCCAGGGGCGCGGTGAGCGCCGGCAGGCCCCGGCCCCCAGGGGTCCGGCCGGCCAATATCAGGGATCGGCCAGGGTCGGCGCGGGTCCCGGACGGGCTCCGGGCCCGTCACCATGGAGCCATGACCGTTCCCCAGGGCGCCTCCCCCGGTGTCGCTCCGCCCCCCGATCCGGCACCTCTGCTGCGGCGCAGTCCGCGGCACAAGGTGGTGGCCGGGGTGTGCGGCGGGCTCGGACGGTACTGCGACGTCGACCCGGTGATCTTCCGGATCGTGCTCGGTGTGCTGTCCGTGACCGGCGGCATCGGGCTGATCTTCTACGGCTTCGCCTGGCTGCTGGTTCCCGTGGACGGCGAGGAGGAGAACGAGGCACGCAGGCTGCTGTCCGGCCGGGTGGAGGGGGCCTCGCTGATCGCGGTACTGCTCGCGCTGATCGGCTGCGGCCTCTTCCTCTCCATGCTGGGCAACGGCGGCACGCTGGCGTTCTCCGCGATGCTGTCGCTCGCGGTCGTCGGCTTCGCCGTATGGACGCAGCACCGCAGGACCGCGGCGCCGGAGGACCCACTGCATCCGGCGACCGCGCAGGCCGTGGCGGACGCGCCCCCCGAGGTGAAGGCGCCGCCGTCGCCGGGCAGCCCGTCGTGGTGGCGGGACCCGATCGTCAAGGACGGTACGTCGGGGCCGGTGGGCGCGGGCTATCTGTGGGGTCCGGCCGACGCGGTGCTCCCGCCCCGTGCGGCACACCCCGCGGGTGCCGCGCCGAAGGATCCGTTCCGCGCACCCCGGCAGGGGGCCGGCACCAGGGGCCCGACCTCGATCGGCGGTGTGGTGTTCCTGTTCGCGCTGATCGCGGGCGGTCTGGGCACGGGGCTGAGCTGGGAGTCCCAGCCGCTCGGTACGAGCCTCCAGTTCGGCCTGGCCGCCGCGCTCGCGGTGTTCGGGCTCGGGATGCTGGTCAGCGCGTTCCTGGGCCGGACGGGGTTCGGCACGGTCATGCTGGCGATGACCACGGCGGCCCTGCTGGCGGGCGCGTCCGCGCTGCCCAAGGACATCAGCACCCAGTGGGTGCACGAGGGGTGGCGGCCGGCCTCGGTGTCGGCGGTCCAACCGCACTACCGGCTGGACACGGGGGTGGCCGAGCTGGACCTCACCGGGATCACGATTCCCCGGGGCGGCACCGTCACGACGGGGGTGAAGGTCGGGGCCGGCCGCGCGGTCGTCGTCGTACCGAAGGAAGTGACGGTGAAGGTGGACGCGCGGGCGGGCCTCGGCGACATCACGCTGCCCGTCAGCAGCCCGGGCGACGCCTCGACCGGGCAGCTGGGCGACGCCTCGGCCGGGCAGCCGCTCGACGTGAGCATCGAACCGTCGCTGAACGAACACCGGACGCTTCCCCCGCCCCCGGGCAGCAAACCGGCGGGCACCGTGCAGCTCACTCTCGAAGTCGGCATCGGACAGGTGGAGGTCACCCGTGCTGCGTCATGAGATCCGTCCCGGCCGGGCGGTGGCGGGCGTGGTCATGCTCGCACTGGCGGCGGGATACGCGGCGGACGCCGCAGGGGCCTGGGACGCCCCGTGGATCTTCTTCTTCCCGCTGTTCTTCGGCGGCCTCTGGCTGGCCGCCACCGCGACCTGGGTGAACTACCTGATGCGTCGCCGCCGCGTCGCGAGAAGGGCGTCCGCGGAGAACGCCGCGGCCCCGCCGAGCACCAGCGGCAGCCAGGCCATGAGATAGATCAGGTCATTGCCGAGGTAGTACGGCGTGACCTGCCAACTCACGGTCAGCCACAGGCTCAGCGAGATCAGCGCCCCGCCGAGCGCGGCAAGCCGTGCCCAGAGCCCGAAGAGGGTGCCGAGGCCGACGGCGAGTTCACCGATGGCGATGGCGTACCCGAAGGCTTCCGGGCTCTTCAGCGCGAGGTCGACGAGGGCCGGGATCGCGGACGAGTCGCGTACCGCGTGCAGGGTCTCGCCGATGGAGCCGGGGCCGCTCGCCCGGAAGAAGGCGCTGTCCGTGAGCTTGTCGAGCCCGGCGTAGACGAACGTCAGGCCGAGGAAGATCCGCAGCGGCAGCAGGGCGTGCTCCCGCGCCAAGTCCTTGAGTCCTCTCGGCTCGCCCAGACCCCGTACGTCGAGGCCTGTCGGCTCGCTCAGACCCCGTACGCTCGTATCGCATTCCTGCATGTGACTGCACCGCCTTCCGTAGACCCGTCACCAGACCTTACGTACGCGGCGGTCGTGCTGCTCATCCGGCGGCCCATCCGGTCGGTGCCCATCCCTCCCCTGGGCGTAGCACGGGCCCCGGCGGTCAGTCCGTCACATCGATCTCGACCCGGTTCGTCTCCACTCCGGCGGCGGTGACGACCTGCACCTCCACCACTCCCGGCTCGACCTCCACCGGGACCGGCACGGTCAGGACGCCGTCCGTCGGGTTGGCGAAGCCGCCGTTGACCGGGATCAGCGGCACATGCACATGGACCCGGCCGATCCGGACGACCATGCGGGCCAGCCGGTCCGGTGTCCCTGCGCCGGGCGGTACGAAGCCCGCACCCCGGATCTCGATGTCGTCGCCGGTGCGGACCGGCGCGTCCAGGTCCCCGGCCTCGCGGGCCCGGACCACCGAGAGGATCACCGGGCGCCCGCCCTCCGCGTACTTCCCGGCGAAGTAGGCGAGCGCCGAGACGGTGACCAGCAGCGCCAGCCCCCAGGGCAGGTCCGGCAGCTGCTCGGGGCGGCGGGCGAGGCGGACCGCGGCGAACAGCACGGCGACGGTGCTCACCAGCACGTACTGCACATCGGTGAAGCTGCCCCGCCCGGAGTCGTCGGTGAGCAGATCGGCGGCGCGCGGCCGGTCGGCCCGCAGCTTCTGCAGACGTCCGGACAGGGCTCGTACGGTCACCACCCGGCGTACGACGACGGCGACGGCGCACACCAGCGCGAGCACGGTCACCACGCCGGCACCCCGGGCCAGGTCCAGCCCCTCGATGAGCGCGTCGCGCTCGGCGTGGCCGGAGGCGCCCGCCAGCTGGAGCGCCAGCACGAGTACGGAGAAGACCGCGAGCAGCACCCAGGAGACGGCGACCGCCCGGGAGGTGGAGAGCCGGTTGTCCTCGCCGATCAGCGGGGCGAGGAGGCCGCCGCGGGCGCGGTGGACATGGGCGGCGCCGCTCAGCAGGCCCGCGGTGACGAGTCCGGCGACCAGCCCCGCCGTACGGGCGTTGGTCCAGCCCGCGCCGATGGCGGTGGCGGCCTCGCCGATGATCAGCAGGGCGACGCCGCCCCACACCACGGTCAGGGTGCGCCGCCACACCCGGTACAGCCAGACGTCGCCCGCCTCGCGGCCCCGTTCGGCGACGGTCCTGGCGGACTGGGTCAGCTCGTCCGAGACCCACTGGCGGGTCGCCGTGGCAGACTGCGCGACCCCGGGCGGCAGCCCCTGGCCGGCGGCGAGTTCGTCCCGCTTGGCCAGGAACGCGGCCACCGCGCGCCGGTGGCCCTCGCGCGCCCCGTGCGGGCAGCCGCCGCACGTGCAGCCGCCCCCGTGCGCGCTGCCCGCCCTCGCCTCGTCCAACGCCACTGAGAACGCCGCCCCTTCAAGCCCCGGTGCAGCCAACTCTGCTGCTATTGATGCGAATTGTGCCGCACGAGGGGGCTGTGGACCGCATCGGGGCGGCCCTCGACGCGTATCGTCAGAATGTGCGACTGATCCGGCGCCACAGGGGCTGGTAGTTGATCCACGCCACCAGGTCGCTGCCCAGCTGGTCGCGGGTGGCGACTGCGTCGCGGTGCTCGATCAGCACCGGCTTCCCGGCCGCCCGCGCGGCCAGCTGCACCTGGCAGGAGCGCTCCAGCGCGATGAACCACCAGGCGGCCGCGTCCACCGAGTCGCCGACGGTCAGCAGCCCGTGGTTGCGCAGCACGATCGCCTTGCGCCCGTCGAGCGCGGCGGCGATCCGGCGCCCCTCGTCCTCGTCCACGACGACCCCGGTGTACGCGTCGTAGAGGACATGGTCCTCGTAGAAGGCGCAGGAGTCCTGGGTGATCGGCTCGATGAGCTCGCCCAGCGCGGACAGGGCCCGCCCGTGCACGGAGTGGGTGTGCGCGACGGCGACGACGTCCGGGCGGGCCCGGTGCACCTGCGCGTGGACGGCGAACGCCGCCTGATTGACGTGGTGGTGCCCCTCGACGACCTGCCCCTCGCCGTTGACCAGGATCAGCTCGTCCGGCGTGAGCCCGTCGAACGGGGCCCCGAAGGGGTTGACCCAGAAGCAGTCGGTGAACTCCGGGTCCCGTGCGGTGATGTGCCCGGAGACGCCGTCCTCGTACCCGTACTCCCCGAACAGCCGGAGCGCCCCGGCCAGCCGTTCCTTCCGGTACGCGCGCTCGTCGGCCACGGATTCGTGGACGGGCGGCATCGCGAAGTGGAGCTGGTCCACGGGCACGGGTATGGGCTCGGACATGGCGGCTCCTCGGGGCTCCCAGGACGTACGGAACCGGAAGTTACCGCCGGTTGCCACAAGTGGCCAGGGGTGCCACGGGGAAGACCGCCCGTTCGCTTCGTCTATCGCCGCCGCTGGTTGATCGCGGAGAGGTCGATTTCAAGAGGAAAAGGAACGTCCAGCTTCAGCTTGTTGTGGTGGATGCCCGTCGGCGTGTAGGCCTTCAGTGCCGGATCGAGCTCGTAGACGTACACGATGGGCAGACCGTCCCTGCCCGCCTCAACCCTCCAGAAGTGCACGACCCCGGCAGCTGCGTATTTCCGGGGTTTGACCTCCCGGTCCCTGTCCGCAGACTCTTCCGAGACGACCTCCACCGCCAGGATGACGTCCTCCGGCCTGAGCAAGGTCTGCTTCGGGCCTGTATCCGCCCCCAGCGGAACCACCAGCACGTCCGGCTCCGGCCTGTTCCGGCTGTCCAGCCTGACGCTGAATTCACGAAAGACATCGAGATCGTCCGGCGCCTGTTCAAGGAGAGACGTCTCCAGCAGACGCATGGTCCGCATGTGAAACCTGGTCTGCGGACTCATGAAGACGAGACTCCCATCGATCAGCTCAGTGCGCCGCGGCAGATTCGGAAGCCGGTCGAGATCATCCGCGGTCCAGCCCTGGGGAGGAGGGACCGGGTAGTTGTACTTCTCGTCCAGCTCGTACTCGGGTGCGGCGCTCATGATTGCTCCCATGGGGCAGAGTCTCGTCTCCTCAGCCAGCGTACCCAGCTCATACGACGATGCCGCCGCCCAAACGAATGAGCGACGGCATCGGCATTGACCTTGTGGGAGGTCACTCCCACTCGATGGTGCCCGGCGGCTTGCTCGTCACATCGAGCACGACGCGGTTGACGTCGGCGACCTCGTTGGTGATGCGGGTCGAGATCCGGGCGAGCGTCTCGTAGGGCAGGCGCGACCAGTCGGCCGTCATGGCGTCCTCGGAGGAGACCGGGCGCAGGACGATCGGGTGGCCGTAGGTACGGCCGTCGCCCTGGACGCCGACCGAGCGGACATCGGCGAGCAGGACCACCGGGCACTGCCAGATGTCGCGGTCCAGGCCGGCCGCGGTCAGCTCCTCACGGGCGATGGCGTCGGCCTCGCGGAGCAGGTCGAGCCGGTCCTTGGTGACCTCGCCGACGATACGGATGCCGAGGCCGGGGCCGGGGAACGGCTGGCGCTGGACGATCTCGTCGGGCAGGCCGAGCTCCTGCCCGACCATCCGGACCTCGTCCTTGAACAGCTGGCGCAGCGGCTCGACGAGCTGGAACTCGATGTCCTCGGGGAGGCCGCCCACGTTGTGGTGCGACTTGATGTTGGCGGTGCCGGTGCCGCCGCCGGACTCGACGACGTCCGGGTAGAGGGTGCCCTGGACGAGGAAGGCGACCTCCTCGCCGTCGGCGGCGCCCTCGGCGACGATCTCGGCCTGGGCCTGCTCGAAGACGCGGATGAACTCGCGGCCGATGATCTTCCGCTTCTGCTCGGGGTCGGAGACCCCGGCCAGCGCCTTCAGGAAGCGCTCCTCGGCGTCGACGACCTTCAGCTGGACTCCGGTGGAGGCCACGAAGTCCTTCTCGACCTGCTCGCTCTCGCCCTTGCGCATCAGACCGTGGTCCACGTACACGCAGGTCAGCTGGGAGCCGATGGCCTTCTGCACGAGGGCCGCGGCGACCGCGGAGTCCACCCCGCCGGACAGGCCGCAGATGGCGCGCTTGGTGCCGACCTGCTCGCGGATCAGCGCGATCTGCTCCTCGACCACATTGGTCGTGGTCCAGGTCGGCTCGATGCCGGCACCGCGGTAGAGGAAGTGCTCCAGGACCTGCTGGCCGTGGGTGGAGTGCAGCACCTCGGGGTGGTACTGGACGCCGTAGAGCTTCTTCTCGTCGTTCTCGAAGGCGGCGACCGGCACGACATCGGTGGACGCGGTGACGGTGAAGCCCTCGGGGGCGGCGGAGCAGGCGTCGCCGTGCGACATCCAGACCGACTGCTCGGCGGGCGTGCCCTCGAAAAGCGTGGAGCCGGTCTTGGAGACGGTGAGCGGGGTGCGGCCGTACTCACGGGCACCGTTGTCGTCGACGGTGCCGCCGAGCGTGGTGGCCATCAGCTGGAAGCCGTAGCACATGCCGAAGACCGGGACCCCGGCCTCGAAGAGCGCACGGTCGAGGGAGGGCGCGCCCTCCGCGTACACCGAGGAGGGGCCGCCGGACAGGATGATCGCCCGGGGGTTCCTGGCCAGCATCTCGGCCACCGGCATGGTGGACGGGACGATCTCGCTGTAGACCCGGGCCTCACGGACGCGTCGGGCGATGAGCTGGGCGTACTGCGCGCCGAAGTCGACGACGAGAACCACGTCTGTGGTGGCGTCGGGGGCGGCGGGGGGTGCTGCTGGCACGGGCGGCCTTCCGGCGGTTGAGGGGGGTCTGTTTTGTCGATTCTACCGGGGTTGCGGAGTCGGCCGTCGTCCCGCCCGTACGGGGCGGGAGGCGGACGCCACGGGGGTGCCGGACCGGACTCGGCGTCTCAGTATCCGGGCGCCGTGTTGGTCCGCCTCCGGCGACGGGGCCATACTGAATCCATGCGTCAGCACACGACCTTCGTCTTTACCTATGGCATCCGGCCCGCCGGCTGCCATGGTCGTGCTGCTTGATCCACCGACAAGCAACGTTCCAGGCGCCCCGGGCCGAAAGGCCCGGGGCGCCTTGGCGTTCACGGACCGTCCGGCCTCGGGGACCGCACCCCACGAGGAGTCACCATCATGACCAGCACCGCCCCTGCCAAGAGCGCCCCGGCGAAGACCACCGCCGAGAAGACCGGTGCGCACACCGAGGAGGCCGCCGCGCTCATCGACGACGCGCGGACCCGCATCGACACCCTCGACGACCGGATCATCGGGCTCGTCCAGGAACGGATGGCCGTCTCGGCGGTCATCCAGGAGGCCCGGATCACCTCCGGCGGCCGCCGGATCAACCTCTCGCGCGAGATGGAGATCCTCGCCTCGTACCGGGACGCGCTCGGCAGGCCCGGCACCTCGCTCGCCATGACGCTGCTGGAGCTGTGCCGCGGCCGGGCCTGACACCCGGCGGGCCCCGGGTACCCCGGCGTATCCCAGTTCGGGCCCACTCTCACCCGTACGGCGCGTGACCGGGTCCGGCGCGGCTTCGTTGGTCCCGGTGTCCGTGCCAGCCAGGGGCGGCTCTGGAAAGAAACCACGCGTGGCTCCGCTGGAGCGTGTGGCGTACTGCAGGTACGCCGTGGGACCGCGCCCCAGCGTGCGTGACCGGTCGGCAGGGGACAGCAGCCCGGTCACCCCAGGAAACGGCCGGCTCCGGGGACGCCCGGAGCCGGCCGCGTCCGAGGCCCCACAGGGCCCCACCGGCCGCCTCCCGGCCCGAGGGGCCCTTTCTCATGGCGCGGACGTGAGCGGCGTCACGTAAAGGTTCTCCGGGTATCCGGACAACCATTGCGGCGGACCACGGGTCAACCATGCGGAACCACCGGCCCCGCTCGTGCCTCCTCACGGCGGGCCCGTCCCGACCCCGTATCGCCCCTCGCGATACGCCGGACTCCTGAGGTCGCCATGAAGCTTCGCCGCGCCCTGGCGCCGCAGACCGGTGGCAGTGCCCCGATCCCGTCCACGAAGCCGGCCGACAACCCGACGGGCAAGGGCTCCGTCAGCCTCGCGGAGACGGTTCGTCCTCCGCGCTGCCGGTGTTCGCCACCGCGGGGGGTGCGGCCGTAGTGCTCGGCGCGGGCGCGATGTTCATCGTGCGGCGCCGCAGGAACGGTGACGCCGGCGTGTGACGCGCCGTTTCACCGTGCGCATGGAGGGGCTGCACTCGGAGGGGGGTGCAGCCCCTTTCTGCTGCCCTTACGGTTTCTTCTTCCTCGGCGGGACGGCCGGCAGCCCGAGGAACGGCAGCTTCAGCGCGCCGAAGGCGTCCTTCGGCACGGCCGGTGACCGCGGCTCGACCGCGGACAGCCGCTCGTACACCCCGCCCTGCGCCGGACGCGGGTCCGTCTCGCCCTTGTTGGGCCAGAAGGACATGGCGCGCTCGGCCTGTGCGGTGATGGTGAGCGAGGGGTTGACGCCGAGGTTCGCGGAGACCGCCGAGCCGTCGACCACCGAGATGCCGGGGTGTCCGTGGAGCCGGTGGTAGGG
Organism: Streptomyces sp. NPDC001880; assembly: GCF_053594575.1. NCBI lineage: Bacteria > Bacillati > Actinomycetota > Actinomycetes > Kitasatosporales > Streptomycetaceae > Streptomyces > Streptomyces sp. NPDC001880. Next base: position 53,963 of record NZ_JBSFET010000012.1, on the reverse strand, counting down.
GTCGATCACCCCGTCGTCGGCGGTGGCGCCGATGGGGCAGCCTCCGAGGAAGTGCGCGGTGAGCGGGGTGCCCATCAGTTCGCCCACGTTCGAACCCGCGAAGCCGTTGATCTCCTCGGCGAGCAGCCTGGCGCTGCGCGTCGCCGCCTCGATCTGGGTCGGGTTGGGCGCTCCGTGCCCCTGCCGGGCGGTGAGCAGGCCCTTTCCCACGCCGCCCGGCTTGCGGTACGTCGTCAGGGAGTTGTCGAGCGACTGCATGACGAGCCCGATGATGGTCCGTTCCGACCAGCGGCGGTTGGAGAGCGACCGGGCCGCGAGCGCGGGGTGCTTGACCAGTTCGAGCAGCCATCTGCGCACCCGGTGCGCGCCGTACGGCACCTGGAGGATGGTCAGCGCGCCCATGGAGTTGGAGCCCTTGCCGTAGCGGACCGGCTCGATGTGTGTGTTCTCGTCCGGGTGGATCGAGGAGGTGATGGCGACGCCGCGGGTGAAGTCGGCGCGCGCGGCCCCGTGCTTCCTCCGGTAGCGCCGGTCGCTGGTCTGCGAGCCCACCAGGGCCTCGGAGTTGGTGCGGGTCAGCTCACCGAGCCGGGAGGAGATCCGGGGCAGCAGACCGGTGTCCTTCATCCGGTGCAGCAGTGTCTGGGTGCCGTACGTGCCCGCGGCGACGACGACCTCGCGGGCGGTGAACCTACGTCCCTTCCCCTTCTTCCGGTTGTCGGTGGGGAGGGTCTTGACCGCGTAGCCGCCCTTGGAGTTCTCGGTGACCGCGACGACCGAGGTCATCGGGTGGATGACCGCGCCCGCCCTCTGAGCGAGGTGGAGGTAGTTCTCGTTGAGGGTGTTCTTCGCGCCGTGCCGGCAGCCGGTCATGCATTCACCGCACTCGGTGCAGGCCTTGCGGGCGGGCCCCGCCCCGCCGAAGAACGGGTCGGCGACCTCGCCGCCCGGCCGGGCCCTCGCCGTACCGTCGCCATCCTTCCCGTCCCCGAAGAAGACGCCCACCGGCGCCATGTGGAACGTGTCGCCGATGCCCATGGCCTGCGCGGTCGCCTTCAGGTGGACGTCCGACGGGGTCATGGTCGGGTTGAGCCGGACCCCCAGCATCCGCTTGGCCTGGTCGTAGTACGGGCCCAGCTCCTCGCGCCAGTCGGTGATGTCCTTCCACTGCGGATCGTCGAAGAACGGCGCGAGCGGCTCGTACAGGGTGTTGGCGTAGTTCAGCGAACCGCCGCCGACGCCCGCGCCGGCCAGCACCATGACGTTGCCCAGCAGGTGGATGCGCTGGATGCCGTACAGACCGAGCCTTGGGGCCCACAGGAAGTTCTTCAGGTCCCAGGAGTTCTTGGGCAGTTCGGACCGGGTGAAGCGGCGACCCGCCTCCAGCACCCCGACGCGGTACCCCTTCTCGGTCAGCCGCAGGGCCGAGACCGCACCGCCGAAGCCCGAGCCGACCACGAGCACGTCGTAGTCGTAGGCGTCGTCGTCGGTCTTCTCCGGGGCGACGGACCGATTCTGGGCAGGGCTGTCCTGGGACACGGCTCTCCTCGGTGCGAAACGGGCGGAAGGTGCTGCGGCGCCACCGGTGTCAGCGCAGGCGGAGCGCCTTCATCGCCTTGAGGCTGACGCTCATGAACGCCGCGTACTTCTCGTCGTCCATACCGAAGGACGGGGCGAGCGGGATCAGCCGCTGCTGGGCGACGGTCTGCGCCTCGGTGTACTTGAGGATTCCCTCGGAGCCGTGCCTGCGGCCGAGGCCGGAGTCCTTCATGCCGCCCATCGGGGACTGCACGCTGCCGTACGCGGGGGCGTACCCCTCGTTGATGTTGACGGTGCCGGTCCGCAGCCGGGCGGCGACCCGGTGGCCGCGCCTGGAGTCCTTGGTCCAGACGCTGGAGTTCAGGCCGTACGGGGTGGCGTTGGCGAGGGCGACGACCTCGTCCTCGTCGGTGAAGCGGTAGACGGAGACGACCGGGCCGAAGGTCTCCTCGCTGCAGACGGCCATCGGGGCCTCGACGCCGTCGAGGATGGTCGGCTCGTAGAACAGCGGGCCGATGTCGGGCCGGGCGACCCCGCCCGCGACCAGCCTGGCGCCCTTCTCGACGGCCTCGGCGACATGCCGGGTGACGGTCTCCAGCTGGCGCTCGCCGACCAGGGAGCCCATGTCGGCGCCGTAGGCGAGGGCGTTGCCGAGCCGCATGGCCTTCGTACGGGCGGCGAAGCGGGCCACGAAGTCGTCGGCGATCGACTCGTGGACGTACAGCCGCTCGATGGAGATGCAGAGCTGCCCCGCGGAGGAGAAGCAGGCGCGGACGGCGCCCGCGGCAGCCTTCTCCACATCGGCGTCCTCCAGGACCAGCATGGCGTTCTTGCCGCCGAGCTCCAGCGAGACACCGACGAGCCGGGCCGCCGCGCCCTGCGCGACCTCGCGGCCGGTGCGGGTGGAGCCGGTGAACGAGACATAGTCGGCGTGCTTGACGACCTCGGGGCCGACGACGGGCCCCTCGCCGAGCACGACCTGGAACACCTCGGCGGGCAGCCCGGCCTCGATCAGCAGGTCACGGGCCCACAGCGCGGTCAGCGCGGTCTCCGTGTCGGGCTTCATCACGACGGCGTTGCCGGAGACGAACGCGGGCAGCGCGTCGCCGACGGACAGCTCGAACGGGTAGTTCCACGGGGCGATCTGCCCGATGACGCCGCGCGGCTGGCGCAGCTCGGTGACCTTGGTCAGGGTCGGCACGACCCCGGTGTGCCGCTTCGGCTTCAGGTACGCGCCGGCCCTGCGCCCGTAGTGGCGGGCCGAGACGGCAACGGCCTGCACCTCCTCGTGGGCGTGCAGCCGGGCCTTGCCGGTCTCCAGCTGGATGAGGTCGAGCACCTCGGCCTGACGGCTGAGGACGAGGTCGTGGAAGCGGAGGAGTACGGCGGCCCTGGCGCGGACGGACGTCGCGGCCCAGGCGGGCTGGGCGGCACGGGCCCGCTCGAAGGCTCTCGCCACGTCCTCGGGGGTGGACTCCGGCAGGTCGGCCAGCTTCTCCCCGGTGAAGGGGGTGTGGTTGGCCGTGCGGCCCGATCCGGCCACACCCCGGGTCAGCTGGGCGACCACCTCAGGGGTCACCACATCGGCAGCGGTGCGCACCCCTGCGGGGGCGGTGGCCACCGGATTGGTGCCGAGCGGGGCTGCGGAGGTGGACATGGAGGCCTGCGAGTCCGTCATGAGGCCGAGAGTACGTCCAGCCGCACACTTTGGGTACCCGTGAGTAACAGGTTTTCACACTCCCCACAAACGAGCCAGCGATCACTGGCAACAAAGCCCCTGATCAGGAACCCTGCGGTCGCCGAACGGTTGGGCGGACCTCAGCCGGGGCTGCCGGGCGCACGCCATCCGCGCAGCATCGTGTCGAACTGCGCCCGGGTCGTGTCCCAGTCCTCCGCCGGGCCGGTCATGTACAGCGCGTACTCCGGACCGCCCTGCTCCCCGAAGTACATCTGGTCGATCGCGTGACGCGGCCCCGGGTGGTCCTTGGTCTCGGTCCAGGTGAACTCCCAGAGCGAGCCCGGCCGGTCCCGGTACGTGTTCGAGTGCAGGGTCTTGCGCTGGTAACCGGGAAGCCGTTCGGAGAGCTGCGTCTCCAGGCTCAGCATGTGCATGTACGGGTTCTCGAAGTCGGGCGACGGATCGATGCTGATCCGGATGTAGTGCACGCCGTTGTCCGGGGTGTAGTCGACCTGGTTGCCGTCCGCCCGGCGCACCCAGCCCTCGGGCACCATCAGGCTGAAGCCCTCGGGGTCGTTCACCCGCTTCCAGCCGTTGGGCACGTCCTGCACCCGCACGTCGGGCTTGGCCGAAGACGGGGCCTCGGCGTCGGGCTTTCCGGCGTCGGGCTTTCCGGCGTCGACGGGCGCGTGCGTGCCCGTGCCGTCGCGTCCGGTGGCGTTCTCCGTCCGGTCGCCGTACTTCATCGCGGCGAGTCCCGCGCCGCCGCCGACCAGCGCCGCGGCCGCGATGACCAGGACCACGGTGCGCCAGCGGCCGCGGCTGCGCCGGACCGGCGGGGCCGGGGCCGGTGGGTGGGGCAGCTGAGTGGTTCCGGGGCCGGAGGGACTGTCCGGGCCCAGCGAGCGCAGGACCTCGTCGGGGACGCTCTGCGTCGGCACGAACGCCTGGGCGGCCACGGGCGCGCGGCCCTCCATGGCCTCCAGCAGCATCCGTTCCGTCTCCGCGGCCGACGGACGCTCGTCCGGCTCCTTGCGCAGCAGCGCGGTGATCACGGGGGCCAGCGGGCCGGCCCGGCCGGGCGGCGGGGGTTCCTCCGCGACGACGGCCTGCATCGTGGAGATCGGGGACGTACGGCGGAACGGCGAGCGCCCCTCGACCGCGGTGTAGAGCGTGGCGCCGAGCGACCACAGGTCGGACGCCGGGCCCGGGTCGCCGCCGCGTACCCGCTCGGGTGCCAGGTAGTCGATGGAGCCGACCAGTTCACCGGTCCTGGTGATGGTCGAGTCGCCCTCGATGGCGGCGATCCCGAAGTCGGTCAGCAGCACCTGCCCGTCCTTGGCGAGAAGCACGTTGCCGGGCTTCACGTCACGGTGCAGGACACCCGCCCCGTGCGCGGCGCGCAGGGCACTCAGCACATGGAGGCCGATCCTGGCGGCCTCGCGCGGCTCGATCTCGCCGGACTCCTTGGCGGCGTCGGCGAGGGACGGGCCGTCGACGTACTGCATGACGATCCACGGCCGGTTGTCGTACTCGATCACGTCGTGCACGGTGACCACGCCCGGGTGCGTGATCCGGGCGGCCGCGCGGGCCTCCTTCTGTGTGCGGGCGTGCAGCACGATCCGGTCCGCCTCCGCGACGTACATACCGGCGGTCAACTCCTTGACCGCGACCGTGCGGTGCAGCACCTCGTCGTGGGCGCGCCACACCTTGCCCATGCCGCCGCGCCCGAGGACTTCGCCCAGCCGGTACCTTCCGGCCAACAACAGTCCCGTGTCCGTGCTCTGTGATCGATCCACGTGTCCCCGCCCCGTTCCTCGGGTGCCAGATTACGGAGCGGACGCACGGCCACGGAACCTCGCACCGCCCACAAAACCGCACTGTGATGCTTGTCGCTCCCCACCGGCCGGGTGTTGTACGGAGAGTTTCAGTGCGTCACTCGGTAGGAGGAGATGGCTTGTTCGTAGATGTCCGAAACCTTGTCGCGCCGGTGCTCCGGGCCGATGACCTGGATGATGTGGTACCGGCCGCCCACGGCCATCACGAGGTTGCGGGCGTACACCTCGCGCCCGGACGCGTCCTGCCAGGTGAACTGGCCCTCCGCCATGGCCTGTCGCCCGACGTCGATCCGGCGCAGCCCGCTCGACCCCGACCAGGTGGAGTCGCGGAATTGCTGCAACTCCAGCTCCTTGTCGGCCTGGTACGCCAGTGGGTCGTCGCCGCCGGCCTTGACGGTGTCCCGGCCCGGGACGATCAACAGGCTGAAGCCGTCGCTGCCGTAGCGGATCTGACGGTCCGCGTTGGCGGGGGTGCGCTGCCAGCCCTTCGGCACGCCGACCTCGAAGCCCTCCGGGTCCTTGCGCAGGGTGTAGCCGGGGGCGAGCGCGACGGCGGAGCGGCTGGTCTGCGGCTGCTGCGCACCGGGTGACCGCGAGGACCCCGAGTCGCCGGACCCGCCGGTGCCGGGCTCCGGCGAACCGGACGTCGACGAAGCCGGGTCCGTGGTGCCCTTGCCCGATTCGGTGTCCGCCTTGGGCATGAACATCACGGCGTACGCGATGGCCGCGACGAGGGCCAGCAGGATCAGCGCCAGGAGCAGCCGCCCGAGCCGCCGTGGTGCCCGCCGCTCGCCGTCCCGGGGGCGGGGCGGGGTGCGCAGCGCCTTGGGGCCCTTGGGCTCGCGCGGCGGCCGGGGAGGGTGGGGGGCCTGGGCGACCCGGGGGGCCTCCTCCGGCCCGGGGCTGTCCAGCCGGTCGGCTCTGTCCTTGGTGTGGCGGTGGCGGCCGTGGGCCGCGTTCCTGCCGCGCCGCCTGCGGACCAGCTCGCCCCTGCGGCGTACGACGGGAAGCCGGGCGCTGTCGGCGGACGGCAGGGTCACGACGTCCAGACCGGCCTCGGGCTCGGGCGCCGAGCGCACCAGGGAGCGCAGCCAGCCGCTCAGCTCCTCGAAGTCCGGCCGCTCGGTGGGGTCCTGACGCAGCAGGGACTCGACGACGGGGCGCAGCGGGCCGCACTCCTCGGCGAAGGCGGGCGGTTCCCCGCACACCATCTGGACGAGCTCGGCCGCGTTCTCCTCGGGGTAGGGAGCGTGGCCCTGGACGGCGCGGTAGAGCAGCGCGCCCAGTGCCCAGAGGTCGGTGGCGGGTCCGATCGGCGGGGCCAGCCGCCAGTTCTCGTGGACGGGGCCGGCCTGCTCGGGCGCCCAGCGCTCGGTGACCGCGCCGACCACGGCGATCCGGGCCTGCCGGGCGCGCTCGGCGGCGAGGGGCGTGGCGGGGCCCCGGTAGACGGAGTCGGTACGGCCCCTCTCGGGGTCCTCGCCCCAGCGGTCCGGCTGCCGCTGACCGCCGGGGCGTTGGGCGGGCAGTGCCGGGGAGTCGTCGCGGCGCCGGACGTCCGAGCCTCCGGCGGGGACGGGGCGCCCGGACGTGGGGCCGTCGCTCCAGGAGCCGGTGAGATGCAGCCGCCGCGCGGGCGGGCGACCGTCCTCGTCGTCGTCCCAGTCGTCGTGGGAGACCTCGGCGTACGGGTCCTGGGCGTACAGGTCCTTGGTGTACCGGTCGTCGGTGTACCGGTCGCTGGTGTACGGGTCGTCGGTGTACCGGTCGTCGGTGTACCGGTCGTCGGTGTACCGGTCGTCGGTGTACGGGTCGTCGGTGGCGTGGCTCCGGGGGCCGACCGGTCCGGTGTCCTCCGGCCGTGCAGAGCGCTGGGCCGGCAGGCTACCGGTGTCCTCCGGCCGTGCGGAACGCTGGGCCGGCAGGCTACCGGTGTCCTCCGGCCGTGCGGAACGCTGGACCGGCAGGCTACCGGTGTCCTCCGGCCCGGCCGCCCCGGGGCGGTGCCGGTCATCGGTGACGCGTGCGGCGGCGCGGGCGCCCTCGCGGTAGGCGGCGATGGCCCCGGCGCGCGCGGCCCGCAGGTGTGCGGCGTCCGCCGTCCCGCCGCGGCGGTCGTCGGGGTGGTCGCCGTCGGTGTACGGGTCCTCGCCGTGCGGGTCCTCGCCCTGCCGGTCTTCGCCGTGCGGGTCCCCGCCGTGCGGGTCCTCGCCGTGCGGGTCCTCGCCGTGCAGATCGGCAACGTCATCGTCGTGGGGGTCGGTGGTCACGCGGCCCGCCTCTATCGCCGCCGGGCCGCGTGAGGCAGGTACCCCGGCCGCGGGGGCGGGCACGGACGGCATGGGCGGTACGGCGGGCGGGGGCGGTGCGTACGTCCCGGCCGGGCCCGTGCCGATCGCCGGGCGGCGGAAGCCGTCCTCGCCGCCGTATCCGGCCTCGTGCCCGTATCCGTCCTCGTGCCCGTCCTCGTCCTCGTCGGGCTGCGGTGTCGGCACGTAGCCGCAGAGCGCCTCCTGTGCCGCCCCGGCCGCCAGGCCGGTCAACACGACCCGGCCGTCGTCACAGATCAGCACCGTGCGGACGGTGATGTTCCGGTGGGTCCAGCCGTGTGCGTGCAGCACCCGCAGCGCGGTCAGCACGTCGGAACCGATCTCGGCGGCCCGGAAGGGGTTGAGCGGCCGCTCCGTGAGCAGGGCGGCGAGCGAGCGGGCCGCGACGAGTTCGCTCACGATCCAGAGCGAACCCTCCTCGGCGAACACGTCGAAGACCTGGGCGAGCCTGGGGTGATCGGGGACCTGGGCCGCCGCCTGCGCGGCTTCCACGGCGCGCTGGACCGCCGGGTCCGCGGGGGCGCGCCCGACCTGGCCGGTGACGCGACGGACCACAGGGGCCGGACCGTCGGCGTCGAGCACCTCGGCGTCCACCACCTCGGGCAACGGCACCTGCCGGACCAGGACTTCCTGCCCGCTGTAGGTGTCGAACGCCCGGGTCTCGACCGTTTCGTACTCATCGTTCGAAGACAGCGGAAGGCGGTAGCGGTCGGCAAGCACCCGACCCGCGTAGTCGTCCACGACGCCTCCCCAGAGCGCGCTGTCCCCGGTCACGAAGACCGCGTCGATCCGTCAATTGCGGTCACTTACCGTGTAATTGCCCCACCGTTCCCGCTGCGTACGGTCTTCAGGCTCTCACGATACGGGGCAAGTGACGGCCACGCGGCCGGGTCTTCGCATCCCGGCCCTTTCCCCCACGGGTCAGTCGGTGGGCTTGAAGGTGTCGAACGCGGTCTTGCGCAGCGTCCGGCACTCCGTGCTGTCCCACTCGTCCGCCTTGCAGCTGATCATGATCGCGTAGCCGTGGTCGGCGTCGACCTTGAAGCCACGGTTGATCACATGGACCCGCTGGCCGTGCTGGGTGCGCTCGAACTCCCAGTCGGCGACGGTCGGGTAACCGTTGTACTGGACCTTGTTGATGCCGAGTTGATGGAAGTCGTTGCTGCTGGCGGCGACGGCGCCCTTCGCGGCGTTCCAGGCCGCGGCCGCGTCGCCACCGGGCGAATCGGTGTAGTCGACCTGGACACGGGGGAAGCCGCCGTTGACGTTGTAGATGGCACCGGAGTTGTTGCCCGCCACCTTGTTGAAGCGGAAGTCCTCGGGCATGGCCATCGTGAAGTGGAACTTCTTGTTCGTGACCGTCTTGAATCCGGCGGGCAGCGCGTCACCCGGCTTGTCGCCCTTGCCGCTGCCCTTTCCGTTGTCCTTGCCGTCACCCTTGTCCTCGCCCTGCCCCTGGCTCTGACTGCCGCTCTGGTCCTGGTCCTTGCCCTGGTCCTTGCCGCTGCCGCTGCCGCTGCCGCTGTCAGTCTCCGTGGAGTTGCCGGTCGGCGCCGAGGGCCCGGCCGATGTGGACTTGTCGCCCTTGCCGCCGTGGTTGCCCGCGTTGTTCTTGTCGTCCCCGCCGACCGAGAGCGCAAAGATCGTGCCGATCACGGCGAGCACTATCACGGCCGCGATGATCGCCAGGGTGCGGCGCGGGACCACGTCCGTGATGGACGCCCGGGGCGGAGTGGCCGGTGACGTCGCCGGGCGCGGCGGCGGTACGGCGGCGGAGGCCGTGGCGGCCGTGGGCCGGGCGGGCTTCGCGGAGGTGCCCGCGCCACCGGCCGAGGGGGGGTCCGAGGGCTTGGGCGGCACGGTGGCCGAGGCCGCGGCGGCGCCCGTCGCTGCGGCCGGTGCCTTCGCGTTCCGTACCGAGCGCAGTGCGCCCCGCAGCCGGTCCCGCGTGCCCTCGCCCTGCTCCGCGGGCTTGGGCGTCGCCTTGGCACGGGGTTCGGCCGGCGACTTGGGCAGCGCCATGACCTGGGTGGCTTCGGCGGGCGCGGGCACCACCGGGTCCGGCTCCTCGGGGGCGTGGATCACGTCGTTGAGAAGAGCGCGGGCGCCCGCGTCGTCGAGCCGCTGCTCGGGGTCCTTGGCGAGCAGGCCGTAGATGACCTCCTCCAGCGGACCGGCGTTCTTCGGCGGGTCGAGCGGCTCGGTCATCACCGCGGTCAGGGTGGCGATGGCCGACCCCTTGTCGTACGGCGGGGAGCCCTCGACGCTGGCGTACAGCAGTCCGCCGAGCGACCAGAGGTCGGCGGGCGGTCCCGGCTTGTGGCCGCGGGCGCGCTCGGGAGAGATGTACGAGGGGGCGCCGACGAGCATGCCCGTGGAGGTGACCGACGGGTCGCCCTCGACCTGGGCGATGCCGAAGTCGGTCAGCACGACCCGGCCGTCCTCGGCGATCAGCACGTTGGACGGCTTCACATCGCGGTGCAGGATGCCCTCGCGGTGTGCCGAGCGCAGCACGTCGAGGATGGCGAGGCCGACCTCGGCGGCGCGCTTCGGCGTCAGCACGCCGTCCTCGCGCACGGCTTCGGCGAGGGACTTGCCCTCGATCAGCTCCATCACGATCCACGGCCGGTCGTCCTCGTCGACCACGTCGTAGACCGTCACCGCGCCGTTGTTGCGGATCCTGGCGATCGCCTTCGCCTCACGCAGCGTGCGTGTGATGAGGCGTCGCTTCTCGTCGTCGTCGATGGCCGAGGGGAACCGCAGTTCCTTGACCGCGACCGTGCGGCCCAGCGTCTCGTCGACGGCACGCCAGACCGTGCCCATACCGCCCCGGCCGAGCACCTCCCCGAGCCGGTATCGCCCCGCAAGGAGACGTCCGTCCTTGTCCCGTTGGGGCTCCCGTGCCTGCTCCGCCTCCGACATGCGTCCCCTCTGCGATCAACCCGCCCTGGCAGAGCGTTCATTGTCCCTCACCCCGGCACCGGTCATGGTGCCGGGTCCACCGGGCCGTCAAGATGTGCCCGGAGGAAAGGAATACCTGCCATGCCGATACTCAGGGCGCTGCTCACCGCCCCGTTGGTGCTGGCGCTGCTCGGGCTGGGAACAGTGCCTCTGCCCAGCGAACCACATCTCACCCCCGCAGCCGCCTACCTCCCCCGGCTCGTCGCCGACGGCGATGCCCCCACGGCGGCGCTGCTGGCCCGCAGCACCACCTCCGCACCGTACGACACCTACCGCTCGACGGGGCCCGGCATCCGACGGGCGGACCACTTCCGGGCGGGCAGCATCACCAAGACCTTCGTCGCCGCGGTCGTCCTCCAGCTCGTCCAGGAAGGGAAGCTGCGCCTGTCGGACACGGTCGAACAGCTGCTGCCCGGGCTGGTGCACGGCAACGGCAACGACGGCCGCCGCATCACCCTGGGCGCCCTGCTCAGCCACACCAGTGGTCTCTACGACTACACCGCGGACCCGTCGGTCCACCCCCTCTCCGCCACCGCGGCGGTTCGCGTCGCCCTGGCCCACCGTCCGACGGACGCCCCCGGCCACTACGCCTACTCCAACACCAATTACGCCGTACTCGGACTCGTCGTTCAACGGGTCACCGGACACCGCTACGCCACCGAGATCCGCGACCGCATCATCATCCCCCTCCGTCTCACGGGCACTTCCCTCCCGGGTGCCCGAACCGATCTGCCCTCCCCGCACGGCCGCGGCTACACCCGCGATCCGGCCGACGGCCGCCTGCACGACGTCACCACGCTCGACCCGCGCACGGCGGGCGCGGCCGGCGAGCTGATCTCCACGCTCGACGATCTGAGCCGCTTCTACGCGGCCCTGCTGGGCGGCCGCCTCCTCGCGCCCGCCCAGCTGAAGGCCCTGCTGAACACCCGGGCCACGCACGGCGTCTACGGCCTGGGCATCTATCCGCAGAGGCTCTCCTGCGGCATCACCGTCTGGGGTCACAACGGGCATATCGCGGGCAGTTACGTCCGCACCGCCGCCACGCGCGACGGCGGGCACACCCTGACCTACCGCGTCGACACGGACACCCTGAACGACGCGGAGACCCTCGAAGCGGCGCTGCTGGACGCGGAGTTCTGCGACCGCCCGCAGAAACCCGGGAGTTCCTGAGGCCTGTCCCGCAATCCCCGGTGGACATGACCCAGGGCCTCTCGTCTGGATCATGCCGGGCTCGCGGGGTCCGGCACGCACGCCCGCCGCGTTTGTCGTCGGTCGCCAGGGCCTCTTGCCCGAACTCTCGGCTCCGCTCGACCAGGGGAGCCGCCCATCCGGCTCCCTCCTCCGCCTCGCGATCGCACGCACCGGACCCCGCTCCCCGATCCGGCCCGATCCAAACGAAAGACGCTAGATCGGCACGATGTCCGGAGCCCCGAGCCGCGCCGCGTCGGCCGTGAGGTCGTCCGGCTGCCGCTGCGACTCCCGCTCCGCCTGCACCCGCTTCTCGTAGTGCTCGACCTCCCGGTCGATCTGCCCCTCGTCCCAGCCCAGCACCGGCGCCATCAGCTCCGCGCAGAGCCGGGCGCTGTTCGTGCCCCGGTCGAAGGTCTCGATGGAGATCCGGGTCCGGCGGGTCAGTACGTCGTCGAGATGGCGGGCCCCCTCGTGCGAGGCCGCGTAGACGACCTCGGCCTTCAGATAGTCGTCCGCCGAGGGCAGCGGCTCCCCCAGCGTCGGGTCGCCGAGGATCAGTTCGAGGATCTGCTCGGTCATCGAGCCGTAGCGGTTGAGCAGGTGCTCCACCCGGGCGACATGGAGGCCGGTGCGGGCCGCGATCCTCGCGCGGGCGTTCCACAGGGCCGGGTACCCCTCCGCCCCCAGCAGCGGGATCTCCTCGGTGACACAGGCCGCCACCCGCTGGTCCAGGCCGTGCACCGCCTCGTCCACGGCGTCCTTCGCCATCACCCGGTACGTCGTGTACTTGCCGCCCGCCACGACCACGAGGCCCGGCAGCGGATGCGCCACCGTGTGTTCACGCGAGAGCTTGCTGGTGGCGTCGGACTCGCCGGCCAGCAGCGGCCTCAGCCCGGCGTAGACACCCTGGACATCGTCCCGGCTCAAGGGTGTGGCCAGGACCGAGTTGACGTGTTCGAGCAGGTAGTCGATGTCGGCGCTGGACGCCGCCGGGTGCGCCTTGTCCAGGTCCCAGTCGGTGTCGGTCGTCCCGATGATCCAGTGCCGCCCCCACGGGATGACGAAGAGGACGGACTTCTCGGTCCGCAGGATCAGGCCGGTCGAGGAGTGGATGCGGTCCTTGGGGACCACCAGGTGGATGCCCTTGGACGCCCGGACGTGGAACTGTCCGCGTTCTCCGATCAACGCCTGGGTGTCGTCCGTCCAGACCCCGGTCGCGTTGACCACCTGCTTGGCCCTGACCTCGTACTCACCGCCCGCCTCGACATCCTCCACCCGGGCGCCGACGACCCGCTCGCCCTCCCGGAGGAATCCGGTCACCCGCGCACGGTTGGCCACATGTGCGCCGTAACCGGCAGCGGTGCGCACCAGGGTCGCGACGTAGCGGGCGTCATCCATCTGTGCGTCGTAGTACTGCAACGCCCCGACCAGGGCTTCCTTCCTCAGTGCCGGGGCGACCCGCAGGGCGTGGCGGCGGGAGAGATGCCGGTGCACGGGCAGGCCTCGGCCGTGGCCCGACGACACCGACATCGCGTCGTAGAGCGCCACTCCGGAACCGGCGTAGAGCCGCTCCCAGCCCTTGTGCTGCAACGGATAGAGGAACGGCACCGGCTTCACCAGATGCGGGGCGAGCCGCTCCAGGAGCAGCCCGCGCTCCTTCAGCGCCTCCCGGACGAGCGCGAAGTCGAGCATCTCCAGATAGCGCAGCCCGCCGTGGATCAGCTTGCTCGACCTGCTCGATGTGCCCGACGCCCAGTCGCGGGCCTCGACCAGGCCGGTGGAGAGTCCTCTCGTCGCCGCGTCCAGCGCCGTACCGGCGCCGACCACGCCCGCTCCCACGACCAGCACGTCCAGTTCGCGCTCGGCCATCGCGGCCAGCGCCTCGGCGCGTTCCGCAGGTCCCAGTGTCGCTGTCCTCACTGCTGCCTCCCGGGTAAATCGGGGTGGTCCGGCACGGGAACCGGCCCTGGCCCTGCGGTCGGGGCGGCCCGTACCCACCTCTCGATTCTGTCCGCCGTCCCCGACTTCGGCCACCGCCTGTGGACAACACAAGGACGACAGGAGGCTCACAATGCGACATATAGGTCATATTTACGCCTAGTGTGACATTGCGCTGTCCATAGCGGTTGCGCTTTCTGCCCTCATGGTCCATAGACCGACCGGGAAGGACGGCCCATCCACATGCCCGCAGACCTTGCAGTCATCGGACTCGGCCACCTCGGCCTGCCCCTCGCTCAGGCCGCCGTGGCCGCAGGCGTGCAGACCGTCGGCTACGACACCGACCCACGCACCTACCCGGAACTCTCCGCCGGCCGCACCCCCGTCGAGGGATCGCTCACCGCCTCGGACATCCGCCGGATGCTCTCGGGCGGCTTCCGGCCCACCACCAACCCGGCCGAGCTGGGCCGGGTCCGTACCGCGGTGATCTGCGCGCCCACCCCGCTCGGCGCCGACCGCACCCTCGACCTGACCGCCGTCGGCGACGCGGCCCGCGCGCTCGCCGCCCGGCTGCGCCCGCACACCACCGTCCTGCTGGAATCGGCCGTACCGCCCGGCACCACCGAGAACTACCTGCTGCCGCTGCTCGAAGAGGGCTCGGGGCTGCGCGCCGGCCGCGACTTCCACCTCGCCTGCTCCCCCGGCCGCCTCGACCCCGGCAACCGCAGCCACGTCTACGCCAACACCCCCAAGGTCATCGGCGGCCTCACCCCCGCCTGCACCGAGTCCGCCGCCGCCTTCTACGGCCGGCTCACCGACAAGGTCGTCCGGGCCCGCGGGCCGCGCGAGGCCGAGATGACGAAGGTCCTGGAGACCAACTTCCGGCACGTCAACATCGCCCTGGTCAACGAGATGGCGGTGCTCTGCCACGACCTCGGCGTCGACCTGTGGGACGTCATCCGGTGCGCCGAGACCAAGCCCTTCGGCTTCCAGCCGTTCCGTCCGGGCCCCGGCGTCGGCGGCCACGGCGCACCCGTCGACCCCGGCTGTCTCCCGTACAACAGCCGCACCCCCGGGCACCCCCTCCGGATGGTCTCGCTCGCCCAGGAGATCAACGACCGGATGCCGCAGTACGTGATCCAGCGCTGCGCCACCCTGCTGAACGAACACGGCAAGTCCGTCCGCGGCGCCCGGGTGCTGCTGCTCGGGGTCACCTACAAGCCCGACCTCGCCGACCAGGAGCGATCTCCCGCCCGGGAGATCGCGAGCCGGCTGATGGACATGGGTGCCCAGATCGGCTACCACGACCCGCACGTCCTGGACTGGCGGGTGCGCGAACTCCCGGTGCCGCGCGCCGACTCCCTGTACGAGGCGGCGGCCGGCGCCGACCTCACGGTGCTGCTCCAGCACCATCGCACGTACGACCTCCAGGGCCTCGCGGTGAAGGCCCAGCTCCTCCTGGACACCCGGGGCGCGACTCCGGCGGGGGCCGCACACCGGCTGTGAGAGCGGTCCTCCCCGGGATTTGGGTGGGGAGATGTCACAGGCTGCTGCTAGCCTGCGGCGTCACTTCTCGCACAATCGTGCGCTTCCGTCCCAGGGGGGATACCACCATGAGCCAGCCCGTGCCGCCGTCGGACCAGCCGCAGCAGCCGTACGACGCCCAGCCCGGCGGCAACCCGTTCGCGGGCCAGCAGCCCGGCGCCCCGACCGGCAACCCCTTCGCGGGCCAGCAGCCCGGCGCCCCGTTCGGCGGCGCGCCCGTCGCCCCGCCGGCCCCCGCACGCAACAACATCGGCCTCGGCCTGGTCGCCGCCGTCGTCGCGGCCGTCGTCGCCGCGGGCATCTACGGGGCCATCATCGGCGCCACCAAGCACGAGATCGGCTACGCGGCCGTGGGTGTCGGCTTCGTCGTCGGCTTCGCGGCGGGCAAGCTCGGCGGCCGCAACCCCGTGCTGCCGGTCGTCAGCGCCGTGCTCTCGCTGGTCGCGGTCTACTTCGGCCAGCTGCTCGGCGAGGCGATGATCGCGGCCAAGGAGCTCCCGGTCACCGTCTCCGAGCTCTTCTTCGACCACTTCGGCCTGCTGAACGAGGCGTGGAAGGCCGACTCGGACTTCATCTCGTACCTCTTCTTCGCCATCGCGGCCGTCGCCGCTTTCTCCGGCGCCAAGAAGGCCGCCGACTAGGTGGCGTCGTCCGCCCGGGGGGCGGGGCCGGGGCGTCCGGTGCGTGCGATCGCAAGGCGGAGGAAGAAGAGCGCAGCGGGCTGCGCCGACGACCCCCGACGCGGCGAAAACAATGGGGTCTCCCCTGCTCGAGCGAAGCCAAGAACCTGGGGAAGTGCCGGACGCCCGACCAGGCGGGACTTTCGAAACACGCCCTGGTCGCCGACCGCACACGCGGGAGGACCCGGACCGTGACGGTGTGCGGTCCGGGTCCTCCCGTCGTGCTCGGGGGACTCAGCGGCGGTGCTGCGAGTCCGCCACCGTGACCTCGACGCGCTGGAACTCCTTGAGGTCGCTGTACCCCGTCGTCGCCATCGCCCGGCGCAGCGCGCCGAAGATGTTCATCGAGCCGTCGGGGGTGTGCGAGGGACCGGTCAGGACCTCCTCGGTGGTGCCGACCGAGCCCAGGTCCACCAGCTTGCCGCGCGGCACGTCCTCGTGGACGGCCTCCATGCCCCAGTGCCGGCCGCGGCCGGGCGCGTCCGTCGCACGGGCCAGCGGGGAGCCCATCATCACGGCGTCCGCGCCGCAGGCGATGGCCTTGGGCAGGTCGCCGGACCAGCCGACGCCGCCGTCCGCGATCACGTGCACGTACCGGCCGCCGGACTCGTCCATGTAGTCGCGGCGGGCGCCGGCCACATCGGCGACCGCGGTCGCCATCGGGACCTGGATGCCGAAGACGTTGCGCGTGGTGTGCGCGGCGCCGCCGCCGAAGCCGACGAGGACACCGGCCGCACCGGTACGCATCAGGTGCAGGGCGGCGGTGTACGTGGCGCAGCCGCCGACGATCACCGGGACGTCCAGCTCGTAGATGAACTGCTTGAGGTTGAGCGGCTCGGCGGCACCCGAGACGTGCTCGGCGGAGACCGTCGTACCGCGGATGACGAAGATGTCCACGCCCGCGTCGACGACGGCCTTGGAGAACTGCGCCGTGCGCTGCGGGGAGAGCGCGGCGGCGGTGACGACACCGGAGTCGCGCACTTCCTTGATGCGCTGCCCGATCAGCTCCTCCTGGATCGGGGCGGAGTAGATCTCCTGGAGGCGACGGGTCGCCGACTCGGAGGGCATCTCGGCGATCTCGTCGAGCAGCGGCTGCGGGTCGGCGTGCCGGGTCCACAGGCCCTCGAGGTTGAGGACGCCGAGGCCGCCGAGCTCACCGATGCGGATCGCGGTCTGCGGGGAGACCACGGAGTCCATGGGAGCGGCCAGGAACGGCAGCTCGAAACGGTAGGCGTCGATCTGCCAGGCGATCGAGACCTCCTTCGGGTCGCGGGTGCGACGGCTCGGAACGACGGCGATGTCGTCGAATGCGTACGCCCGGCGGCCGCGCTTGCCGCGCCCGATCTCGATCTCAGTCACGATGGTGTGGCCTTTCCCTCTATGTCTGCGCTGTCCAGTATCCCCGACACACGACTGAGGGGCGGTCCCGGGAACCCCCGGACCGCCCCTCGGCTGCGCTGTCGCGCTACTTCCTGCTGTAGTTCGGCGCCTCGACCGTCATCTGGATGTCGTGCGGGTGGCTCTCCTTGAGGCCCGCGGACGTGATGCGGACGAAGCGGCCCTTGGTCTCCATCTCGTCGATGGAGGCGGCGCCCACATAGCCCATGGTCTGGCGGAGGCCGCCGACGAGTTGGTGCAGCACGTTGGCCAGCGGGCCGCGGTAGGGCACCTGGCCCTCGATGCCCTCGGGCACCAGCTTGTCGTCCGAGGCCACGTCGGCCTGGAAGTAGCGGTCCTTGGAGTACGAGCGGCCCTGCCCGCGGGACTGCATCGCCCCGAGGGAACCCATGCCGCGGTACGACTTGAACTGCTTGCCGTTGATGAAGAGGAGCTCACCGGGAGACTCCTCGCAGCCCGCGAGGAGACTGCCCAGCATGACCGTGTCGGCACCGGCGGCGAGTGCCTTGCCGATGTCGCCGGAGTACTGCAGGCCGCCGTCGCCGATGACCGGGACGCCGGCCGCGCGGGCGGCGAGTGCGGCCTCGTAGATCGCGGTGACCTGCGGGACGCCGATGCCGGCAACCACGCGGGTGGTGCAGATGGAGCCGGGGCCCACGCCGACCTTGACGCCGTCGACACCGGCGTCGATCAGGGCCTGCGCGCCGTCACGCGTCGCGACGTTGCCGCCGATGACGTCGATGCCGACGCTGGACTTGATCTTCGACATCCAGTTCAGCGCATTGCTGTTGTGTCCGTGCGAGGTGTCGACGATGAGGAAGTCCACGCCCGCCCCGGCCAGGGCCTGCGCGCGCTCCAGGGCCTCGGGGCTGGCGCCGACCGCCGCACCGACGAGCAGGCGGCCCTCGGCGTCCTTGGCCGCGTTCGGGTACTGCTCGGCCTTCACGAAGTCCTTGACCGTGATGAGGCCCTTGAGCACGCCCGCGTCGTCGACCAGCGGAAGCTTCTCGATCTTGTGGCGGCGCAGCAGCTCCATGGCGTCGACGCCGGAGATGCCGACCTTGCCGGTCACGAGCGGCATCGGCGTCATGACCTCGCGCACCTGGCGGCTGCGGTCGGACTCGAACGCCATGTCGCGGTTGGTGACGATGCCGAGCAGCTTGCCCGCCGGGTCGGTCACCGGGACGCCGCTGATGCGGAACTTGGCGCACAGCGCGTCGGCCTCGGCCAGCGTCGCGTCCGGGTGCACGGTGATCGGGTCGGTCACCATGCCGGACTCGGAGCGCTTCACGAGGTCGACCTGGTTGACCTGGTCCTCGATGGACAGGTTGCGGTGCAGCACACCGACGCCGCCCTGCCGCGCCATGGCAATGGCCATGCGCGACTCGGTGACCTTGTCCATCGCTGCGGAGAGCAGCGGAATGTTCACGCGTACGTTGCGGGAGATGCGCGACGAGATGTCGACTGCGTTGGGCAGCACTTCGGATGCGCCGGGCAGCAGCAGCACGTCGTCGTATGTCAGCCCGAGCGTCGCGAATTTCTCGGGCACTCCGTCGACGTTTGCAGTCATGACACCTTCCCCAAATGGCCTTGATCGGTGCGGATGTCCATGCTAACGGCCTTCGGGAGTGTCTCATTCCACGAGCAAGATCACCTAGAGGTTCTGTAGCTTCGTACGGGACCCTCCGTACGGGTCCGGCCTGATCCGCTCATTGTTCCGCGAGGGCCCGCAGCCTGCTCAGGGCGCGGTGCTGGGCGACCCGGACCGCGCCCGGCGACATGCCCAGCATCTGTCCGGTCTCCTCCGCGGTCAGGCCGACGGCGACCCGCAGGACGAGCAGCTCGCGCTGGTTGTCCGGGAGGTTGGCGAGGAGCTTCTTCGCCCAGGCGGCATCGCTGCTGAGCAGGGCGCGCTCCTCGGGCCCGAGCGAATCGTCCGGCCGCTCGGGCATCTCGTCGGACGGCACGGCCGTCGATCCCGGGTGCCGCATGGCGGCCCGCTGGAGATCGGCGACCTTGTGGCCCGCGATGGCGAACACGAAGGCTTCGAAGGGCCTGCCGGTGTCCTTGTAACGCGGCAGCGCCATCAGCACCGCGACACAGACCTCCTGCGCCAGGTCCTCCACGAAGTGGCGGGCGTCACCAGGCAGTCGGTTCAGCCGTGACCTGCAGTAGCGCAGCGCGAGGGGGTGGACATGGGCCAGCAGATCGTGGGTGGCCTGCGCGTCGCCCTCGACGGCGCGGTGCACCAGGGCACCGATTTCCGTCGTCTCGTCGTCGCGCATCGGACCATGGTGCCCCGGAGCCGCGCCGTCCGTGCCGCCGCGCCCGGAGTTGTGCACCGAAGCGTTATGAGCGGGTGCGCCGGAAGTCATGCCCTGCGCCCTCCCCTTCCGCTCGACCGAATCGTTCCCGAGGAACTCCACGCCCTCAAGGATGCGGCATCGGCCAGGAAGCTTCACATACCGTCGGCGCGACGGGCTCCACCGGTGGAGCGGAGCCCGTCCCGCGCACGTCGGTCACGTCACCCCGTCCGTCAGAGCGCGGACGGGGAATCGATCGACTGCCGGCCATGGCCGAACCTCAGCGGACCAGGCCCCAGCGGAAGCCGAGCGCCACGGCGTGTGCCCGGTCAGAGGCGCCGAGCTTCTTGAACAGACGCCTGGCGTGCGTCTTGACGGTGTCCTCCGAGAGGAACAGCTCACGGCCGATCTCCGCGTTCGAACGGCCGTGGCTCATTCCTTCGAGCACCTGGATCTCACGCGCGGTGAGCGTCGGTGCCGCACCCATCTCGGCCGACCGCAGCCGGCGCGGGGCGAGCCGCCACGTCGGATCGGCCAGCGCCTGGGTGACGGTGGCGCGCAGCTCCGCACGGGAGGCGTCCTTGTGCAGATAGCCGCGGGCACCGGCGGCGACCGCGAGCGCGACCCCGTCCAGGTCCTCGGCGACGGTCAGCATGATGATCCTGGCGCCGGGGTCGGCGGAGAGCAGCCGCCGTACCGTCTCCACACCTCCCAGACCGGGCATGCGTACGTCCATCAGAATCAGATCCGAACGGTCGGCGCCCCAGCGGCGGAGGACTTCCTCGCCGTTGGCCGCCGTCGTCACGCGCTCGACGCCGGGCACGGTCGCGACCGCACGACGGAGCGCCTCTCGGGCAAGCGGGGAGTCGTCGCAGACGAGGACGGATGTCATGACCGTCCTCCGCAGCTGATGCGCGTCACCTTGAGCCTCCAGGCTGTTACAAGTCGTCACCTGTGCGGTTGACACTCTCGGACACCTGCCCGATCGCTTTTTTCGTCAACCGCTTCCGCCCTCTCAACGACGGTCACTCGAAAGAGTTACGGGTCGGACAAGCGGGTTCGGCACTCTACGTGAGGGGGCGCACACGGAAGAGAACGGCGCGGATCGTTCAACGGTCAACCGAAATTTCACAGGAAGGCATGCCCCATTTAGCGGGTTTTCTTCCCTTTTGCTGGTGTCTGTGGATAGATTCGCAATCAGTCATATTTACATCTACTTACTCCGTAGATGTACGGTCGTGGGCACGGTCGATGACGGACGACAACGACGTTTCCGACTCAGCATGGTTTCGAGGGGATAAGCAATGGCAGATTTCTCCCGCCTTCCCGGACCCAACGCCGATCTCTGGGACTGGCAGTTGCTGGCGGCCTGCCGTGGGGTCGACAGCTCGCTGTTCTTCCACCCGGAGGGTGAGCGCGGGGCGGCACGGAGCGCCCGCGAGAACTCGGCGAAAGAGGTCTGCATGCGATGCCCGGTACGCGCCGAGTGCGCGGCACACGCCCTTGCGGTGCGTGAGCCCTACGGGGTGTGGGGCGGACTGACCGAGGACGAACGCGAGGAGCTCATGGGACGGGCCCGCAGCCGGCTGATCGCGGCAGCGGCACCCTCGGGCGTCCCGTCCCCGTCCGGGCACGGCTGATCCCGCCGCACCCGCACAACAACAGAAACCTTTCGGCAATTCACCCGGCCACGGGGAGGGAATGACCTCGGGACCGGGCCACAGGCAGGCCCCTCAGAGGCTGTCGAGTGGCCTCGGACCGGAAAGCGGGCGCGGTCCGGTGCGTGCGATCCCAAGGCGGAGGAGGGAGTCGGATGGGGCCTCCCCCGCTCGAGCGGAGCCGAGAGCTCGGGGAAGGAGCCTTGGCGACCGACGACAACGCGGGAAGCGTGCGTACCGGACCGCGCCCGCCCGGTCGGAGGTCACCCGACAGCCTCTCAGCGGGCGGCCGCCAGGGACAGACGGTCCAGGGTGGCCGCCACCGCCGGGACCTGCGCCAGGTCGGGCAGGGTCAGCGCGACGATCTCGCGCTCGATGGCCGGCTCCACCATCACGGTGCGCGCCCCCTTGGGACGTACCGACTCGATCGCCAGCTCGGGCAGCACGGCCACCCCGAGCCCGGCGCCGACCAGGCCGACCACCGCCGGGTAGTCGTCGGTGGCGAAGTCGATCCGGGGGGTGAAGCCCGACTCCTCGCAGACCTCCACCAGTTGACGGCGGCAGCGCGGGCAGCCCGCGATCCAGGACTCCCCGGCCAGGTCGGCAATGCCCACCACGGCCGAGTGCGAGAGCCGGTGCCCCTCGGGGACCAGGCCGATCAGCCGGTCGGTGAGCAGCGGACGGACGACCAGGTCGTCCCACTCGGTACCGGAGGCGCCGTAGCGGAAGGCCAGCGCGATGTCGCAGTCGCCCTCGCGCAGCATCTCGACCGAGCGCGGCGGCTCGGCCTCCACCAGTGAGACCCGTGTGCCGGGGTGGGCCTCGCGCAGTGCGGCGAGGGCGCCGGGGACCAGGGTGGAGCTGCCGCTGGGGAACGAGACGAGCCGGACCCGGCCGGCCCGCAGCCCGGCGATGGCGGCGACCTCCTCCTCGGCGGCGGTGAGCCCGGCGAGGATGCCGGAGGCATGCCGGACGAGGGCCTCGCCCGCCTGCGTGAGCCGCATCTCGCGCCCCGTACGGATCAGCAGCGTGGTGCCCGCGGAAGCCTCCAGGGCCTTCATCTGCTGGCTGACCGCCGGCTGGGTACAGCCCAGTTCGCGGGCGGCGGCGGAGAACGAGCCGGTGGCGGCCACGGCGCGCAGAACACGGAGATGACGGGCTTCGATCACCCCTCAACCATAAGCGAATCTTGGGTTCAATTTGAATTATTGACACGCTTCTTTGAGATTGGCTGGTGAGCGTTCTCCCTGTGACGTCCATGGAACCGGATGGCGTCCACGGAACCGACAGAATGACGTCCATGGAACCGACAGAGCCGATCCGGCTGCTGAGCGTGAACACGGGACGGCCGAAGGCCGTCGACCACACCGATGCCCCCTCGGGCCTGACCGGCATCGACAAGCGGCCCGCCGAAGGCCCCGTACGCGTCAGCGACCCCGGGCCCAAGGGCACCGGCGGCAGCGGTCTGTCCGGGGACGCAGTGTGCGACCTGCGCCATCACGGCGGCTCGGACCAGGCCGTGTACGCCTTCGCCCGCGAGGATCTCGACGGCTGGGAGCGGGAGCTCGGCCGCCCGCTGGCCAATGGTGCGTTCGGCGAGAATCTGACCACCGCCGGGCTCGATGTGAGCGGCGCGAAGATCGGCGAACGCTGGCGGATCGGCCCCGACCTGGTGCTGGAGGTGACCTCGGGCCGGATTCCGTGCCGTACGTTCGCCGGTCATCTCGACGAGCCGCGCTGGGTCAGGCGGTTCACGCAGGCGGCCGCGCCCGGCGCCTATCTGCGGGTGATCGAGCCGGGTGAGATCCGGGCCGGGGACCCGGTCGAGATCGTGCACCGCCCGGACCACGGCGTCACCGTGGAGATGGAGTTCCTGGCCTCCACGACGCGGCGGGAGCTGCTGCCCGAACTGCTCGCGGCCCAGGACGCGCTGCACCCCGAGACCTTGCGTGCCGCTCTGAAGTACACCGGGAACCCGGCGGCGGACAGCTGATCACGGCGTACCGGACAGGCACTAACGTGCCGCGTATGACGACTGCACTGATTACGGGCGCGACCGCGGGGATCGGTGCCGCCTTCGCGCGGCGGCTCGCGGCCGACGGGCACAACCTGGTGCTGGTGGCGCGGGACGCCGAGCGGCTGCGCGAGCAGGCGACCGAGCTGCACGACCGGCACGGCATCGAGGCCGAGGTCCTGAGGGCCGATCTGTCCGAGGACGAGGGGATCGGCGCGGTCGAGAACCGGTTGGCCGACCGTCGGCACCCGGTCGACCTGCTGGTCAACAACGCCGGGTTCGGCAACAAGGGCCACTATCTGGAAGTGCCCATGGCCGATGAGCTGAAGATGCTGAAGGTGCACTGCGAGGCGGTGCTGCGGCTGACCTCGGCGGCCGCGGCCGGGATGCGGGAGCGCGGCCGGGGCGGGGTGGTCAACGTGGCCTCGGTGGCCGCGTTCGTGCCGCGTGGGACGTACGGCGCGTCCAAGGCGTGGGTCGTGCAGTTCACCCAGGGCGCGGCGAAGGACATGGCCGGTTCGGGGGTACGGCTGATGGCGCTGTGCCCGGGGTTCGTACGGACGGAGTTCCACCAGCGGGCCGGGATGGGGACCGGCAACATCCCGGGCTGGATGTGGCTCGACGCCGACAAGCTGGTGGAGACGGCCCTGGCGGATCTCGCCCGCGGCAAGTCGGTCTCGGTCCCCGACCCCCGGTACAAGGCGCTGATGGGGCTCGTGAAGGTGACGCCGCGCGGCCTGCTCGGAGGGGTCACCTCCAGGACGGGCCGCAAGTACGGTCCTCAGTGAGCGGTCGGTTACCTCACCCCGCGGCCCGCGCAGGCGCCGATGTCGGGGGCGCCGGGCTTCAGCACGTTGCCGAAGCAGTCCTTGCCGCCGTTGTTCTCGATGACGGCTCCGGCGGCGAGGGCGGGCGAGCCGGCCGCCGAGCCGGAGGTCGGCCCGGAGCTTCTGGTCGGCCGTGGTGCCGCCGGGGTCGGGGCGGGCCATGTCGATGCCGTAGAAGGCGTTGGGGTCCAGATGCCCCCGCATTGGCGTAGGGCGAGCGGAGCCGGAAGCCGTCGACCCGGTTGCGGTCGACGCGGGTGCCGCTGGTGGTGTCGGGCTTCATGCCGTCGCCGGCCAGGGACTTCAGCGTGTTGTGGTGGATGCGGACCCCGGTGCTGGGCGTCCACTCCCCCGGGTACACGTTCGGGTCCTGCTGCCGGCCGACCGGATCGCGCTTGGAGAAAGTCGTGACGGAGCCCGAACTCCCGCCCGCGCACTCGCCGTTGTACACCCTGCCCGATGCGCTGCTCACTGTGCATGTCGCAGGTCACTGGGCGACGAGCTGCACCGGATGGCCGACCAGGCGCTGGACGAGCTGGAGCGCTTCGCGGCCGGTCCGCCCTTCGCGGACCGCGTGCACTCCGGAAGCCTGGGCCACTCCGCCCGAGTGTCCGAACCACTTCGGACCCGCTCGTCCCGAGCCGTCGAGAAGCCCGTGCCTCACTAAACTGGAAGCATCCCATCCGGAACATGAGACCGGGAGATGCCATGCGATTCGTACAAGTTATCGACTGCAAGACGGAGCGGTTCGAGGACATGGACCGTCTCATGGACCGCTGGGTCGAGCAGACCCGGGGCACCCGGACCGCCACGCACAGCCTCGTCGGCAAGGACCGTTCCGACGGGTCCCACTATGTCGAGATCGTCGAATTCCCGTCGTACGAGGACGCGATGGCCAATTCCGGGCTGCCCGAGACCGAGCGGATCTTCCAGGAGATGGTGGCGCTCTGCGACGGGATGCCCACCTTCACCGACCTCGACGTGGTCCGCGACGAGCAGCTGAACCGGGCGCAGGCCCGCCGCTTCTTCCACGAGATCGCCGTCGGCGGCCATCTCGACGCCATCGACGAGGTGTTCGCGGCCGACTACACCGACCACGACATCGCGAGGACGGAACGGGCAGTGGTCGGTGCCGACCGGTTGCGCGCCGATGTCGCCCGCTGGCGTGCCGCCTTCGACTTCACCTTCGAACTGGACCGGCAGATCTGCGAGGGTGACGACGTCGTGACGCTGTGGACCTGGACCGGAACCCACAAGGGCGAGTTCATGGGCATCGCCCCCACGGGCAGGCAGTGCGTCATGACCGGCACCACGATCTTCCGTTTCGAGGACGGAAGGATCAAGGAAGGCTGGTGGCACGAGGACCTCATGTGCCTGATGCGCGAGATCGGCGCCCACGGAGGGATTGCGGCACCCGCCTGAACGCCCGAAGGCCCCCTGTCCCTCCACCGAGCGGTGGGACAGGGGGCCTTCTGCGGCTGTGCGCCCTGAGCGGCTGTGCGTCAGTGCGAGTGGCCGTGACCGCCGTGGGCGGCCTCGGCCTCCTCCTCGGCCGGCTTCTCGACGACCAGGGTCTCGGTCGTGAGCAGCAGCGACGCGATGGACGCGGCGTTCTCCAGCGCGGAGCGGGTGACCTTGACCGGGTCGATGACGCCGGCCTTCACCAGGTCGCCGTACTCGCCGGTCGCGGCGTTGAAGCCCTGGCCCTTGTCGAGCTCGGAGACCTTCGAGGTGATGACGTAGCCCTCGAGGCCGGCGTTCTCGGCGATCCAGCGCAGCGGCTCGACTGCGGCGCGGCGCACGACCGCGACACCGGTGGCCTCGTCGCCGGTCTTGCCGAGGTTGCCCTCCAGGACCTTGACGGCGTGGACGATGGCGGAGCCACCACCGGAGACGATGCCCTCCTCGACCGCGGCGCGGGTCGCGGAGATCGCGTCCTCCAGACGGTGCTTCTTCTCCTTGAGCTCCACCTCGGTGGCGGCACCGACACGGATCACGCACACACCGCCGGCCAGCTTCGCGAGGCGCTCCTGGAGCTTCTCGCGGTCCCAGTCGGAGTCGGTGGCGTCGATCTCGGCCTTGATCTGGTTGACCCGGCCCTTGACGTCGCCGGGCTCGCCGCCGCCGTCCACGATCGTCGTGTCGTCCTTGGAGACGGTGACGCGGCGGGCGGTGCCCAGCACGTCCAGACCGGCCTGGTCGAGCTTGAGGCCGACCTCCTCGGCGATGACGGTCGCACCGGTGAGGGTGGCGATGTCGCCGAGCATGGCCTTGCGGCGGTCACCGAAGCCCGGGGCCTTCACCGCGACGGCGTTGAAGGTGCCACGGATCTTGTTGACGACGAGAGTCGACAGCGCCTCGCCCTCGACGTCCTCGGCGATG
This sequence comes from Streptomyces sp. NPDC001880, assembly GCF_053594575.1. NCBI lineage: Bacteria > Bacillati > Actinomycetota > Actinomycetes > Kitasatosporales > Streptomycetaceae > Streptomyces > Streptomyces sp. NPDC001880. The sequence goes on along the minus strand of NZ_JBSFET010000012.1, from coordinate 27,681 downwards.
ATCAGCAGCGGCTTGGAGCCACCGGCCTGGATGACCTTCTCCAGCAGCGGGAGGAGCTCCTGGATCGAGCCGATCTTGCCCTGGTGGATCAGGATGTACGGGTCGTCGAGGACGGCCTCCATACGCTCCTGGTCGGTCACCATGTACGGGGACAGGTAGCCCTTGTCGAAGGCCATGCCCTCGGTGAAGTCGAGGTCCAGACCGAAGGTGTTGGACTCCTCGACGGTGATGACACCGTCCTTGCCGACCTTGTCCATCGCGTCCGCGATGAGCTCGCCGACCTGCGGGTCCTGCGCGGAGAGCGCGGCCACGGCGGCGATGTCGGTCTTGTCGTCGATCGGCCGGGCGGTCGCGAGGAGCTCCTCGGACACGGCCTTGACCGCGGCGTCGATGCCCTTCTTCAGGGCGGCCGGGGAGGCACCGGCGGCGACGTTGCGCAGACCCTCGCGGACGAGCGCCTGGGCGAGCACGGTGGCGGTGGTCGTACCGTCACCCGCGACGTCGTTGGTCTTGGTCGCCACCTCCTTCACCAGCTGGGCACCGAGGTTCTCGTACGGGTCGTCGAGCTCGACCTCGCGCGCGATGGTGACACCGTCGTTGGTGATGGTGGGAGCGCCGAACTTCTTGTCGATGACGACGTTGCGGCCCTTGGGGCCGATCGTCACCTTGACCGTGTCGGCAAGCTTGTTGACGCCGCGCTCAAGGGCGCGACGGGCGTCCTCGTCGAACTTCAGGATCTTCGCCATGGGAGCTGAGCTTTCCTCTCGAACGAACTGCGCCCCTGACCACCCGGCTGGTTATTCGCGGGGGCCAGGGGCGCAGAACAGAAGCAAACGTGGGTGAATTACTTCTCGACGATCGCGAGCACGTCGCGAGCCGAGAGGACGAGGTACTCCTCGCCGCTGTACTTCACCTCGGTGCCGCCGTACTTGCTGTACAGCACGACGTCGCCGGTCTTGACGTCGAGCGGAAGGCGCTCGCCGTTCTCGAAGCGGCCCGGGCCCACGGCCAGGACGACGCCCTCCTGGGGCTTCTCCTTGGCGGTGTCCGGAATGACCAGGCCGGAGGCCGTGGTCTGCTCGGCGTCGAGCGGCTGGACCACAATGCGGTCCTCGAGCGGCTTGATCGCAACCTTGGAGCTGGCGGTCGACACGATCCGGTCTCCCCCTTCGGAGATCTCACGGGGTAACAGTCTTGGGGTGGCGACCAGGTCGATCCGTCGTCGCGGGTGCCGGACCTGCCAGTCGCGCAGTACTGCTGGCACTCTCCAGTGGCGAGTGCCAGCACCGAGACTATGACCGCGATTAGCACTCGGTCAAGCGGAGTGCCAATTCAGGCGATCGTGGCGCCGCAGGTGCCCGGTTCCGGCGGCCGGAAAGGCAACGACCGGGGCACGGTCCGGACAACAGTCCGGACAACAAGGGGACAACGTACGGACGGACCGGACCGTTCCGTACGACCGTGTGGACATGACCCGTCCCTCCCCCGGCCCGCGGCCGGACCAGCGGTCCGGACGGCAGCCGTATGCGTCGCGTGCCGTGAACGGCTGCCTCGATGTGGTGCTCGGACTGCTGCTGGCCCTCCTGGAGGGGCTGATCTGCGGGGTCGCCACCGTCCAACTGGCCTTTTCCCGCACGGACCTCGGCGGCACTCGGACAGCGGGCCCGCCGCCGATGGACTGGACGCCCGTCCTCGTCCTCGGCGGGATCGCCGCGGTGATCTGCCTGATCGGCGTCGTGCTGATCCGCGGCAACTGGCCCCGGGCGGGCGTGATCCAGCTGCTGGCGGCGCTGGTGCTGTGCGTGGTGACGGTGCGGGTCGGCCACGAGGACTACCGCCGCTCGCACCCTGCGCCCGCGTCCACCCCCTCGTACGATCCCGGCCGGGCCGGCCACCAGTGCCTCAGCGGCGGCAACGACCGCGAGTGCCGGGACTCCGGCAGCTGACGGCAGGAGATCACGACGATCGACCCCAGCTCGCCGTGATCACCTCGGGCCGGCGGGCCCGTCGCGGGGGTGCGCGACGGATGGTGCACCCGCTGCGGGCCCGCCGCAGGTGTGCGCGACGAGTGGTGCACCCGCTGCGCCGCCTTGCGGCCCAGCCGTTCGATCGGGTCCACCGACGGTGCGCAGCCGTTGGCGGCCAGCAGCGCACCGGCCGCCAGCAGTCCGGCCAGGAGCCGGTGCGCGCCTCTCATACGTAGTCCTCCAGGCGGGCCACGGCGTATCCCCTGTCCGTGACGGTCTTCATGACCGCCCGGACCAGATCGGCCATGCTGCCGCCCCATTCCGCGCGGCCCCGGAAGTGCGTGAGGACGATGTCGCCGGGGTGCAGGTCCTCGTCCTCCTCGCGCCACTCCATGTGGTCCGGGAACGCCTCGGCGTTCCAGAGCGGCACGGCCTTGATGCCGCAGGACTTGGCGATGCGGAGCGTGTCCACGTTGTAGTTGCCGTACGGCGGACGGAAGAGCCTTGGCCGCTGCCCGAACTGCTTCTCGATGATCTCCTGCTCGTCGCAGATCTCGCGCCTCTGCTCGGCGTACGAGAGGTCGGGCAGATGAGGGTGGTTGAGCGTGTGGTTGTTGAGGGTGACGCCCAGCCGCTGCGCCTCGCCGAAGTACCCGTAGTTGTCGTTCACCTCGTAGTCGCTGAGGAACGCGCTGTACGGGATGTCCAGCTCGTCCATCATCTGCAACAGCTCGGGGTCCTTCTCGGAACCGTCGTCCATCGTCAGGAAGACGACGCGGTCCTTGGTCGGAACGGTAGTGAAGACCGGCGGCAGCGAGTCGTCGCCGCCCTCCACCTCGAAGCCCTCGCGGGTGGTGATGCGCGGCTTCACGGCGGGCGGCCGCGGTGCGATCAGCGGCGCCTTCTCCAGCCCCCATTTCTTGGCGAGCGCCGCCCGCACGGCCGGGCCGAACCTCGCGTTCTCGTGAGCGCCGCCGGATGCGCGGTCCTGGCCGGCGCGCTGTCCGGGACCGCCCGGGTGCCCGGCGGCGGGGTTCGCGGCGGGTTCTCCGCCCGGGTTCCCGGCGGCGAGCCGGTCCGGGTGCTCGATGTCGCCCGGCTGCCCGCCGGACCCGGAGGCGCAGCCGGAGCCGACCGCGGCGACCAGGAGCGCGGCCAGGACGACGCAGGCGGGCCGGTGCCCGCCGGGGCCCCGTCCCTGTCCGGAATCGGGTACGGACGATTTGCACCGCTTTGCAGTCATATTTTCCGTTTGTCGTACAAGTTGCATGGCGTCGCATCCTGCCAGCACGTGATCGGCCTCCCGGCTCGACACCGCCGCCGGGCCCGCCGCTCTACCCGGCTGGCTCACAATGGGGCGGGTGAACGCTCTCCCCCCGAACGCCCCGTCCGCCGGCGACCGGTCCGACGCCCCCGACCCGCTCGCCGCCTTCCTGGCCCTGCGCACCCCCGAGGGCGCCGAGCTCCTGGACGAGCTGCGGTCGTACGACCCCGCCCAGGAACTCGCCACCGCCACCCGGCTGCGCCGCACCCACCCGGCCGCCCTGGTGTCGGCGGCGCTGGGACAGGCGCGGCTGCGGCAGCGGGCGGTGGCGAAGTTCGGCGCCGAGGACGCGTACCGGATGTTCTTCACGCCCAACGGCGTCGAGCAGGCGACCCGTACGACGGTGGCCGCCCATCGCGCGCGGCGGTTCGCGAGGACGGGCGCGGTGCGCACGGTCGCCGACCTCTGCTGCGGGATCGGCGGCGACGCGATCGCGCTCGCGCGGGCGGGCATCTCGGTGCTCGCCGTGGACCGCGACCCGCTGACCGCCGAGGTGGCCCGCGCCAATGCCGCCGTGCTCGGGCTGGACGAGCTGATCGAGGTGCGGTGCGCCGATGTCGCCGAGATCGACACCACGCCGTACGACGCGGTCTTCGTCGACCCGGCGCGGCGCGGCGGCAGGGGCAGGATCTTCGACCCCGAGGCGTACTCGCCGCCGCTCTCCTGGGCGACCGGCGCCGCGCTCGCGGCCCCCCGCGCCGCGCTGAAGATCGCTCCGGGCATCCCGCACGAGGCGATCCCTGCGCAGGCGGAGGCCGAGTGGATCTCGGACGGCGGGGACGTGAAGGAGGCGGTGCTCTGGTTCGGCGAGGGCTTCGCGGCCGGTTCGTACCGTGCCACCGTGCTCCCGGCCGGGGCCACCCTGTGGTCCGGGGCCCCACTGCCCGCCCCGCCCGTCGGCCCGGTCGGCCGCTATCTGTACGAGCCGGACGGCGCCGTCATCCGCGCCCATCTGGTCGCCGACGTCGTCGAGCGGTGCGAGGGCCGGCTGATCGACGAGACCATCGCGTACATCACGAGCGACCGGCCGTACGAGTCCCCGTACACCTCCGGGTACGAGATCACCGACCGGTTGCCGTTCAACACGAAGAAGCTGAAGGCGCTGCTGCGGGAGCGGAAGGTGGGCGTCCTGACCGTCAAGAAGCGCGGCTCCGCGGTCGAACCGGAGGAGCTGCGGCGCCGGATGAAGCTCCAGGGGCCGAACTCCGCAACGGTCTTCCTGACCCGGGTGGCCGGAGCGCCGACGATGCTGATCGGCCACCCGCTGACCGGCCCGGCCTGAGAGGCCGGACGCCCGGTCAGGCGAGGTCGGTCAGATCCTCCGCGTACACCTGCGAGAGCGGCTGGGGGCCCACGTACTGCTGGCAGTTGCACTGCCCGGCCTCGAAGCGGACCGGCTTCTTGGACTCGTCCCAGGCCGTCGGCACCTCGACCCGCTCATGGCACTTGCCCTGCTTGTCGTGCTTGGCGAGATGGTGTGTGCAGCCGCAGACCGGCTCCGGCGGCCTGTTCGCCGCTTCGAGGGCCAGCCGCTCCTGCTTGGACGCCTCCAGCAGTTCCAGCTTGCGGTCGTGCCGATTGCGCAGTGCCGTACGGACGTTGTCGACGGCCCATCCGAAGCCGCCCGTCCAGAAGATGATGAGCACCCACCAGTACCACTCCATGTCGGCCTCCCCCGGCGTGACCCATGTGTCCCGTCAGCATAGGACCGCGGTCAGTGGTGGGCACCGCCCCCTACGGAGAACAGCGGCTCCGGAGCGGGCGCCCCGGCCAGTACCCGCAGCACCCAGCGCCGGTGGGTGAACGCCTTGACGAGGCCGATGAGTCCGACGTTCCAGCCGGTCAGCCCGAGCCCCATGACCAGGACGGCCAGGCCGTACGCGTTCCCTTCCAGTACGCCACTGGCCGGGACGGCGATGCAGGCGTACAGACCGGCCGCGCAGAGCACGAAGGACATCAGCAGCCAGGCGAGCGAGACGCCCGGCATCCGCAGGGCCGCGTCACGTGCCGGATCACGGTCCAAGCCACCCCAGGCGTCGAGCAGTCGGCGGATCCTGCGGTCGCGGCGCAGGCCGATGGCGACGAGGACGACCGCGGGCACCATGCAGCCGACGCCCATGGCGGCAAGGACCGCACCGATCGCGGCGCTGATGACGTCGTAGGACTCCTCGAAGGTGATCAGCGCCGTGCCCACCAGCAGCCAGCCGAGCGCGCCGAGCGCTCCCCACAGCCACAGCGTCGCCAGCCGGCCCGGTGAGACATGCGCCTTCACCAACTCGCCGAGCACCGCGGCCCGGTCGGTCAGCAGAGTCTCCCGGTCGGGCCAGGCACGTATCTCCACGGGCGGTGGCGGTGGCGGGAGTTGTGCGCGGCGGGACATGGGGCAGACCCTACCGACCGCGCGGCCCGGCTCGGGCGCCGCGCACCGTCGGGTCGGACGGGCGGGAGCCTTCCCCGCCTCTCACCCTTGCGTCGAATCACCCTTGCGTCGAACGGGACCCGGCCGGATCGACAGCCCCTGGAAATTCTTCTGAGAAACTTCCGTCCCGGTCTCCGGAGCGGTCCCCCGGCCGGTCGCTGCCGCCTCCGGGCCGGTCTCCGGAGCCCCCGCCGCAGCCGCCCGCCCCCGTGCCGGGAGCAGCACCAGGGCCACCAGCGCCGCGACGGTGAGCAGCCCGGCGCAGACCCAGAACGCCGCGGAGTACCCGGCCGCCAGGTCGGCCGGACGGTTCCCGTCGCCGGTGACCCGGGCGGCGACGGTGACCAGGACCGCGAGGCCCAGCGAGCCGCCCACCTGGCGGGAGCTGTTCAGCAGCCCGGAGGCCATGCCCGTCTCGTCGGGCGCCACATCGGTCGTGGCCGCCGTGCCGAGCGGTACGAAGCACATCCCGATGCCGATGCTGCAGACCAGCGACGGGCCGAGGATCGCGTACAGGAAGCCGCCGTCCGCCCGCGCCGTCGCCGCGAATCCGGCGAGGCCGAGCGCGGCCAGGAAGCCGCCGAGCGCCAGCAGCCGTCCGATGCCGAGCGCCGCGACCGTACGGGTGGCGACGACCGAGCCGACGACGACGCCCGCCGAGAACGGCAGGAAGGCGATTCCGGCGGCGGTCGGCCCGTAGCCGAGCACCTGCTGCATGTAGAGCGAGACGAAGTAGAACGCGGCGAACTGCCCGGAGCTCAGCAGCAGGCAGACGACGTTGGCGGCCAGCACCGGCCGCCCCCTCAGCAGCCCGGGACGGAGCAGCGGAGTGGGGGCCCGCAGCTCGACGACGACGAAGACGGTCAGCAGCAGCACGGCGGCGCCGAGCGTGCCCAGCGTCCGGGCCGACCCCCATGCGTCGGTCGATGTCCGTACGAGTCCGAGGACCAGCAGCGTCGTGCCCGTGGCGGCCAGCAGCGCTCCCGCCACATCGAGCCGGCCACGGGTGCGGGCCGGCTCGCCCCGCAATCCGCTGCGCACGGCCCCCACCAGCGCGAGCCCCACGATCGGCACATTCACCAGCATCACCGCGCGCCAGCCCGCCACATCGGTGAGCACCCCGCCCGCGAGCACGCCGACCGCGCCGCCCGCCGTGCCCGCCATGCCCCACAGCCCCAGGGCGCGGGAACGGGCGGGCCCGACGGGGAACGCCAGGGCGATCAGGGCGAAGGCGACCGGGGCGAGCGCGGCGGCGCCGATCCCCTGCACCGCCCGAGCGGCGATCAGCCCGCCCGGCGACCGGGCGAGCCCGCCCGCCAGACTCGCCGCGCCGAACAGCACCAGGCCCGCCGTCAGGATCCGGCGGCTGCCGAACAGGTCGGCGAGCCGCCCGCCGAGCATCAGCAGCCCGCCGAAGGCCAGCGCGTAGGCGTTCACCACCCACAGCAGCCCCTGGGGCGTGAAGCCGAGATCGCCGCGCATGTCCGGCAGCGCGACGTTCACCACGGACACGTCCAATGCCACCATGAACTGCACGGTGAGAGCCACCGCCAGCAGCCGACGCGCATGTCGTAACTGATCGTTCACGACGTTCCCTTCGAGATGGTGGCCGAGGAGGATGCGGCGGCGCTGCCCCGGCTCGCCGCGATCAAGGACGAGTGGCGGGCGTTCGCCGCCGACTACGAGGTGGCGGACGAACTGGACGCGATCGTCCGGGGGCTGATCGAGCGGGGAACCGCCGCCGGCCGAGGGGCCGGTCAGCCGGTGACGGGTCCGTCGTCCCCCAGCGACTCGAAGCGCCAGCGGTGCACCGGGCGAGTGATCAACTCGGCGTCCGGCTCGGGGAGTTCGGGAATTTCGTCGCCGTACTCACCCGCCCACCAGGTGATGACCAGGACCCGGTCCTGCGGGGCGCGCAGCAGCTCGCGGCGGAGCGGCTCGCGGGCCAGCTCGGCCGAACGGGCCCGCGCCCACTCCAGGAGTTCGGCGCCCCGGCCGGCCACGGCACGGGCCTCCCACATGAGTGCGACGGTCATGAGTAGAGGTTGTCCTTGCTGATCTCGTGGACGTGGTCGTGGTCGTGCGCCAAGGCGCCCGGCACGTGGGTGTCGGTCACCGGCAGCGAGGAGTCCGAGGACAGATCCAGGTCCGAGGCCGGCCGGTTGCGGGCGACCATCTCCGCGCCCAGCGCCGCGACCATCGCACCGTTGTCCGTGCACAGCCCGGGGCGCGGCACCCGCAGCCGGATACCCGCCCGCTCGCACCGCTCCTCGGCCAGCGCCCGCAGCCGCGAGTTGGCAGCGACACCGCCGCCGATCATCAGGTGGTCGACGCCCTCGTCCTTGCAGGCCCGGACGGCCTTGCGGGTGAGCACGTCCACCACGGCCTCCTGGAAGGACGCCGCCACGTCCCGTACCGGCACCTCCTCGCCCGCCGCCCGCTTGGCCTCGATCCAGCGGGCCACCGAGGTCTTCAGGCCGGAGAAGGAGAAGTCGTAGGCGGGATCGCGCGAGCCGGTAAGACCGCGCGGGAACGCGATCGCCGCCGGGTCGCCCTCCTTCGCCAGCCGGTCGATGACCGGGCCACCGGGGAAGCCGAGATCCAGCACCCGGGCGATCTTGTCGAAGGCCTCGCCCGCCGCGTCGTCGATGGTCGCGCCCAGCGGCCGTACGTCATTGGTGATGTCCGGCGCGAGCAGCAGCGAGGAGTGGCCGCCGCTGACCAGCAGCGCCATCGTCGGCTCGGGCAGCGGGCCGTGCTCCAGCTGGTCCACACAGATGTGCGAGGCGAGGTGGTTCACCCCGTAGAGCGGCTTGTTCAGCGCGTACGCGTACGCCTTCGCCGCCGACACGCCGACCAGCAGCGCGCCCGCGAGCCCGGGGCCCGCGGTGACGGAGATGCCGTCGAGGTCGCGGGCGCTGATCCCGGCCTCCTTCAGGGCGCGCTCGATGGTGGGGACCATCGCCTCCAGATGGGCGCGGGAGGCGATCTCCGGGACGACGCCGCCGAAGCGGGCGTGCGTGTCGACGCTGGACGCGACGGCGTCGGCGAGCAGCGTCGTGCCCCGGACGATGCCGACGCCGGTCTCGTCGCAGGAGGTCTCGATGCCGAGTACGAGCGGTTCGTCAGCCATCAGTCAGTCTCTGTTTCTTGTACGTGTTCTTGTACGTGGAGGCGCATGACGAGTGCGTCGACGTTGCCCGGCTGGTAGTAGCCGCGGCGGAAGCCGATCGGCTCGAAGCCGAAGCGTTCGTACAGCTTCTGGGCCCGGGTGTTGTCGACGCGGACTTCGAGCAGCACCTCGGCGCACTCGAAGGCCGTGGCGTGTTTCAGCAGGTCGGTGAGGAGCACGGAGCCGAGGCCGCCGCCCCAGTGGTCGCGGGTGACCCCGATCGTCTGTACGTCGGCGAGGTCGCCGGGCGCGGCGAGGCCCGCGTAGCCGACGATCCGGCCGGTGACGGGGTCCTCGGCGACGACATAGCGGCGGGTGGCCCGGGGGCCTCGGGAGTGCGCCAGCTCGGACCAGAACATGCCGGCCGACCAGGCGTCGTCCGGGAACAGCTCGTGTTCGAGCTCCAGCACCGGATCGATGTCCCACCAGCGCATCTCGCGCAGAACGGCAGTCGTGCTCGTCACTGCGGCGTGACCACCTTGTAGTTCTTCGGCACCTGGGCATCGGGCCTGCGGAGGTAGAGCGGCTGCGGCGGCAGCAGCTCCGCGCCCGTGGCGAGCCGCTCGGCGGCGAGGGCGGCCAGCGCGCCGGCGCTGACGTGCTCGGGCTCCCGGGCGTCCGGGAACGCCTCGGGGTAGAGCACCGCGCCCGCGCCGACGACGGGAAGTCCGGCGAGCTGTCCGGCGATGTCGGCGGGCCGGTCGACGGCGGGCCCCGTGACGCGGGTGCGCGAGTCGTCGTACCTCGCCCAGTAGACCTCCTTGCGGCGGGCGTCCGTCGCGACGGCGAACGGGCCCTCCAGCCCGGCCCGGCCGGCGGCGTACGCGAGACCGTCCAGGGTGCACAGGCCGTGCACGGGCACGGAGAGGGCGGAGCCGAAGGTCGCGGCGGTGACCAGACCGACCCGGAGCCCGGTGTACGGCCCGGGGCCGACGCCGACGACCACGTCCGTCACGGCGTCGAGTTTCACACCGGCCTCGGCGAGCACCCGGTCGACGGCGGGCAGCAGCAGCTCCCCGTGCCTTCGGGCGTCGACCTGTCCGGACTCGGCGACGACGGAGGTCCCGTCGTGAAGGGCGACGGTGACGGCGGGGGTGGCGGTATCCACGGCGAGCAAGAGCACGCAAACAGCCTACGGCTCCGCCGACGGAGGCACGGCGCCCGTACGGCGTCCCGGCACCACCGGCCCCGGCTGCTACCGTCACCGTGCACACACGGGTACGACGTAAACGCTAAACGCTTGTACGACATACGGAAGCGAAAGGGGCGCGCACGGTGTCTAGGGGCAGCTCGGGAATCGTGGCCGGGCTCACTGTGGCGGCGCTCGCCGTCGTCGGCGTCCTGGCCTTCCAGGCATCGGCGAACGTCCCCGACAACCTCGCGGCCACCGAACCGAAGGCTTCCGCCACCGCCGCGGCCACCGAGCACGCGAAGCCGAAGGAGAAGTCGCGCCCGGTCGCGCTCCCCGCGGACTCCGGCACCGGGAAGCGGGTCGTGTACGCCCTGGAGGACCGCCGTGTGTGGCTCGTCGACGCGGACGGGAAGGCGACCCGGACGTTCGAGGTCATGCCGAGCCCACTGAATCCGCTCCCCGGCACCTATCGGGTGAACACCCCGCGCTCGGGAGCCGCCACCAAGGGCTCGGACGGCGTGATGATCGAGCATGTGGTGCGGTTCGCGGTGGTGGACGACGTGGCCGTGGGCTTCAGCGCGGCGGTGGACGGCTCGATGGAGAGCCCGGACCCGACGCTGAAGACGGGTGGCGTGCGGATGTCCCGGGCCGACGGGGACGCGATGTGGGACTTCGCGCTGGTGGGCACGAAGGTGGTCGTCCTCCCCTAGACCGACCGGCGGGAGACCGACCGGCGGATCGGGGCCGGACAGGCCCTGATGCCTCCCTACGCCTCCCTGGGCTCAGGGAGGCCGGATCCGGAACGGGGCTCGGAGGCGGCCGGAGCTGCGTCGCCGTCACCCTCGTCCGCGGACTGCGGCGGTGTGGAGACCGCCGTGGCCGCGGCACAGGCCGCCAGCAGTTCCTTCATCGATGGCGGCGGCACTTCGTGTTCGGCGGACGTCGGCATGGATGCCTCCTGAGGCTCCGGCGTAAGGCGTGGTTAGGCAGGCCTCACCAGCTCTCGTCATCCATGTGACCACGCCCGCACCGCCCGGCGCAACAATTTGCCGACAGCCTGTCGGAATCCGGCCCGCGCTCGGAGCCTGTCGGGCGGCCTCCGACCGGGCGGCCACGGCCTGGCACGCACGCTTCCCGCGTTGTGGTCGCAATCGCACGCACCGGCCCGCGTCCGCCATCCGACCGGGCGCCGGCCGACAGGTTCTCAGACCTCGCGCAGTCCCGCCCAGCGCGCGCCGATCCCCACCAGCGTCACCTCGCGCCGCTCGTCGTCCGTGTCGCCGACCGCGCGGTCGATCACCACCTGCAGCCGGTCCTCCGAGAGCTCCTCGACCTTGCCGTCGCCCCACTCCACGACCACCACCGACTCCGGCAGCGACACGTCGAGGTCCAGGTCCTCCATCTCGTCGAGCCCGCCGCCCAGGCGGTACGCGTCGACGTGGACCAGTGCCGGACCACCGGTCAGCGACGGGTGGACGCGGGCCATCACGAAGGTGGGGGACGTGACCGCGCCGCGCACTCCGAGGCCCTCGCCGAGGCCCCGGGTCAGCGTCGTCTTCCCGGCGCCGAGCTCGCCGGTGAGCATCACGAGGTCGCCGGGCCGCAGGATCGCGGCGATCCGGCGTCCGAGCGCCTGCATCTGTTCGGGGGACTCGACAGCCAGGCCCACGGTGACGGTGCTCGGCGCGGCGCCCTCGGTGGCCTCAGCCGCCAGACTGTTGTGCGGTGCTTCCATGTCCGCCAACGTTAGCCGTTTCCGGCACGGCTCCGACGCGTACCAGCAGGTCCGCCATCCGGTCCGTGACCGTCTCGGGGTGCTCCAGCATCACCAGATGGCCCCCGTCCGGGACGATGACCAGCTCCGCGTCCGGGAGCTGGTCCGCGATGGTCTCGCTGTGCGAGCTGGGCGTCACCAGGTCCTTGTCGCCCGCCAGGATCAGCACCGGGACGTCACGGAAGGCGGGCAGGACGTGGCTCTTGTCGTGTTCGGTGAAGGCCGGGTAGAACTCGGCGACCACGTCGATCGGGGTGGACTCGATGAGCCGCTCGGCGAACCTCTCGACCGCCGGGTCGACATCCCGCGAGCCGAAGGAGTACCGCTTGATCAGCCCGGCGAAGAGGTCGGCGGTCGCGCGGCGGCCCCGCTCCACCAGCTCGGCCTGGGAGCCGAGCGCCCGGAGCACCCCGGGCAGCACCCGGCGCACCGCGTTCACGCCCGCGACCGGCAGCCCGAAACTGACCTCGCCGAGCTTCCCGCTCGACGTGCCGACGAAGGCGACGGCGGCGACCCGGTCCCGGACAAGCCCGGGGAACTGCTCGGCGAGCGCCATCATCGTCATACCGCCCATCGAGTGCCCGACCAGCACCAGCCTGCCCTCGGGGGCCGCTGCGTCGATCACCGCCTTCAGGTCGCGGCCGAGCTGGTCGATGCCGACCGTCGCCCCGTCCGCCTGGGCCCGGCCCCGCTCTGAGCGGCCGTGGCTGCGCTGGTCCCAGTGGACGGTGCGCACCAGACCGCGCAGCGCCGCCCGCTGGAAGTGCCAGGAGTCCTGGCTGAGGCAGTAGCCGTGGCTGAAGACCACGGTGACCGGCGCGGGATCCTTGCGGCCGAAGAGCCTGCGGCGGCGCGTGCCGGAGCCTGCGGCCTCGCCACCGCCCGCGGCGGTCCCCGCGGCGCCGTCCGGTTCGACCTCGTCGACCTCGTAGTACAGCTCGGTGCCGTCGTCGGCGGTGGCCCGGCCCGGCAGTCCGCGCAGCGAGCCGTACGGCCCGGTGGCGTCCAGCGCCAGCCTGGCCCTTCTGCGCATGCCCCGGCCGACGGTGAGCCGCTCGACCGCGACACCGGCCGCCGCGCCCGCCGCGATCACGCCTATGGCGGCTCCGGCGATACCGGCCCGGCGCCAGCCGACCGCCGTAGCAGCCGTCGTCACCGCGTCCCCCGCGCTGATCTCGCTCACCCTGCCGCGCTCCTCGTCGGTCGTATCCGTCAGGTCAGGGCCGGTCTGTTCCGGTCGTGATCAGATCGTGCCCGGTCAGCGGTGGACGATCGGTCAGGACTCGGCCGGGGTCGCGTGCAGATGCACACGCGGTACGCGGGTGCCGATCCGGGTGACGATCTCGTAGGCGATCGTGTCGGCGGCCTGCGCCCAGTCCTCGGCGCTCGGCTCGCCCCGGTCCCCCGGGCCGAAGAGCACCGCCTCGCTGCCGACCTCGACCTCGTCCCCGCCGAGGTCGACGACGAACTGGTCCATGGCCACCCGGCCGGCGATCCGCCGGGTGACGCCGCCGACCAGGACCGGGGCGCGGCCGGAGGCGTGGCGCGGGATGCCGTCCGCGTAGCCGACCGGCACCAGGCCCAGGGTGGTCTCGGCGGAGGTCGTGTAGTGGTGGCCGTAGCTGACCCCGTGACCGACCGGCACCTGCTTGACCAGGGCGACCGACGCGACGAGCGTCATGACGGGGCGCAGCCCGAAGTCGGCCGGGGTGCCCAGCTCGGGGCTGGGCGAGATGCCGTACATCGCGATCCCGGTCCGTACGAGGTCGAAGTGCGCCTCGGGGATCGTCAGCGTCGCCGGCGAGTTCGCCATGTGGCGCACCTCGGGGTCGACGCCCTCCTTCTCCGCGTACGCGACCATGTCCCGGAACGCGGTGAGCTGGGCGGCGATGGAGGGGTGGCCGGGCTCGTCGGCGCAGGCGAAGTGGGACCACAGGCCGGTGATCCGGACGGTGCCCGCGTCCTCGGCACCGCGGGCGGCGGCGACCAGCTCCGGCCAGTCGGCGGGCTGGCAGCCGTTGCGCCCGAGGCCGGTGTCGGCCTTGAGCTGGATCCGGGCCGGAACACCCGCTTCCGTGGCGGCGGTGACGACCTCGCGCAGGGCCCACATCCCGCTCACCGACACATCGATGCCGGCCTCGATCGCCTCGCGCCAGGGGCCGCCCGGGGTCCACAGCCAGCACAGCACCCGGCCGCCGAGTCCGGCCTCCCGCAGGGCGAGCGCCTCCTGCGGCGTGGCGGTGCCCAGCCAGGTCGCCCCGGCCTCCAGCGCGGCGCGGGCGCAGGGCACCGCGCCGTGCCCGTACGCGTCGGACTTGACGACGGCCATGAGTTGCGCGCCGCCCGCTCGCGCGCGCAGCACACGCACGTTGGCGCGCAGTGCGTCGAGGTCGATCTCGGCACGGGCTCTCAAGGACGCTGTCTCGTTCATCGCGCCCAGTCTCTCAGAGGCGCACGGCAGGCCCCTCGGGCGGCAGGTCACCCCGGAGGCTGTCGGGTGTCCTCCGATCGGGCGGCCACGCCCCGGCGCGCAGGCTGTGCGGCCGGAGGTCGCCCGACGGCCCCTCAGCGATGGCGCAGCTCGTGTTCCACCTGGTCGACGATGACCGGGACATGGCTGTGCGGTACGTCCTTGACGGCGGTGACCAGGGTCACCGGGCCGCCCGCCCGGACCAGTTCGACCAGTTCACGGACGGCCGCCGTGTGGACGGGGTCGGCCAGTTCGGTGCGGTAGCGCTCGACGAACTGGTCGTAGCGGGTCTCGGTGCGGTCCTCGTGGTACCAGTCACGGAGTTCGTTCGACGGGGTGATGTCCTTGAGCCACTTGTCGATCGCGGCCTTCTCCTTGGACTTGCCGCGCGGCCAGAGCCGGTCGACGAGGACGCGGGTGCCGTCGCCGTCCTCCTTCGGCTCGTACACCCGGCGTACGCGTACCTCGCTGCTGCCCACGGTCGGCCCTCCTGTCGGCTGCGGTCGGTCCCCGCTGGGGCCCAGGATCACTCAGCCCCGTACGTCCCGCCACGCCACCGGGATCGCCTCCGCGACGTCCTGCGCGGCGACGGGCGAGCCGTCGGAGGCGTGGCGGGCGGCGAGTCCGTGCAGATGGGCGCCGGCCGACGCGGCGTCGCGCGGGGCGAGGCCCGCCGCGAGCAGGGAGCCGGTCAGTCCGGAGAGGACGTCGCCGCTGCCGGCTGTGGCCAGCCAGGAGGTGCCGGTCGGATTGACCCGTACGGGAGTGTCCGGGTCGTCGGTGGCGACCAGGGTCGTCGAGCCCTTGAGCAGGACCGTGGCGCGGTAGCGGGCGGCCAGTTCCCGTACGGCGGCGAGCCGCCCCGCCTCGACCTCCTCGCGCGGGACGCCGAGCAGCGCGGCGGCCTCGCCGGCGTGCGGGGTGAGGACGGTGGGCGCGGTGCGCGCGCGCAGGGCACCGGCGTCCAGCAGCCGCAGCCCGTCCGCGTCCACCAGCACCGCGACGTCCGCCGCCAGCACGTCCCGGACCGCCTCGGCGGCCTTGGCTCCGTCACCGAGTCCGGGCCCGACGACCCAGGCCTGCACCCGCCCCGCCTTCGACGGCGGCCCCGTGTGGACCAGCGTCTCCGGGTGACGGGCGATCACCGCGTCCGCGCCCGGACCGACGTACCGCACGGCCCCCGCGCCGCCCCGCAACGCCCCGGAGACGGCCAGCACCGCCGCGCCCGGGTAGCGCGCGGAACCGGCGACGACGCCGACGACCCCGCGCCGGTACTTGTCGCTCGCGGCACCGGGAGCGGGCAGCAGTGCGGCGACGTCCGCGTACTGGAGCGCCTCCAGCTCGGGTACCTCCGGCAGTTCGGGCCCGAGCCCGATGTCGACGAGGTGGAGCGCGCCGGCCCGTTCGGCGGCCGGGTCGACGAGCAGGCCCGGCTTGTAGGTGCCGAAGGTGACGGTCACATCGGCGCGCACCGCCTCGCCGAGCACCTCGCCGGTGCCGGCCTCGACCCCGCTGGGCAGGTCGACGGCGACGAGCGGCGCGCCGGTCGCCGCGAGGGCCCGCACCAGCTCGGCGGCGCCCGGACGCAGCCCGCCCCGCCCGCCGATGCCGGTGATTCCGTCCACCACGAGATCGATGTGGCCGCCCCAGGCGTCCGCGCCTTCCGCGATCCGCCCGCCGGCCGCGAGCAGGGCCGCGAGGCCCCCCTCGTGGACGCGGTCCGGCGCGGTGAGCACGGCACGCACCCCGGCGCCCCGGCGGACGAGCCGGGCGCCCGCGTACAGCGCGTCGCCCCCGTTGTCGCCGCTGCCGACGAGGAGGACGACCCGGGAGCCGTACACCCGGCCGCGCCGGCGCAGCACATCGATGCAGGCCGCGGCGAGTCCGGCGGCGGCGCGCTGCATCAGCGCGCCCTCGGGCAGCCGGGACATCAGGGCCCGCTCGGCGGCCCGTACGGTATCGACGCTGTAGGCGGTACGCATGTGCTCAACCCTCCGCGATCACCACGGCCGACGCCACCCCCGCGTCGTGGCTGAGCGATACGTGCCAGTGCCGTACGCCCAGCTCGGCGGCGCGGGCGGCGACGGTGCCGCGGACCCGCAGCCGGGGCCGGCCGCTGTCCTCGACGTACACCTCGGCGTCCGTCCAGAGCAGTCCGGCGGGCGCGCCGAGCGCCTTCGCGAGGGCCTCCTTCGCGGCGAACCGGGCGGCGAGCGAGGCGATGCCGCGCCGATCGCCGCTGGGCAGCAGCAATTCCCGCTCCACGAAGAGCCGTTCGGCCATCTGCGGCGTACGTACCAGCGCCGCGTCGAACCGTTCGATCTCGGCCACGTCGATCCCGACCCCGATGATCACGCGTGTTCCCTCATCCCTCGCTACTCCACGGTCACGGACTTCGCCAGATTGCGCGGCTGGTCCACGTCGTTGCCGCGGGCCGTCGCCAGTTCGCAGGCGAAGACCTGCAGCGGCACGGTCGACACCAGCGGCTGAAGCAGCGTAGGCGTAATGGGAATCCGGATCAGGTGGTCGGCGTACGGGACGACCGCCTCGTCGCCCTCCTCGGCGATGACGACGGTGCGGGCGCCGCGGGCCCTGATCTCCTGGATGTTCGACACGACCTTGTCGTGCAGCAGCGACCGGCCGCGCGGCGACGGCACCACCACGACGACCGGGAGGCCGTCCTCGATGAGCGCGATCGGGCCGTGCTTGAGCTCACCGGCGGCGAAGCCCTCGGCGTGCATGTAGGCGAGCTCCTTGAGCTTCAACGCGCCTTCCAGGGCCACCGGATAGCCGACATGGCGACCCAGGAAGAGCACGGTGTCGTGACCGGCGAGGGAGCGGGCGAGTTCGCGCACCGGCTGCATGGTCCCCAGGACCTGTTCGACGGCGCCGGAGATCGCGGAGAGCTGTCGGATGACGATGCGGATCTCGTCGCCCCACTTCGTCCCCCGGACCTGTCCGAGATACAGGGCGACGAGGTAGCAGGCGACCAGCTGGGTGAGGAATGCCTTGGTGGAGGCGACGGCGACCTCGGGTCCGGCGTGCGTGTAGAGCACGGCGTCGGACTCCCGGGGGATGGTGGAGCCGTTCGTGTTGCAGATGGCGAGGACCTTGGCGCCCTGTTCGCGGGCGTGCCGCAGGGCCATCAGGGTGTCCATCGTCTCGCCGGACTGCGAGATCGCGACGACCAGGGTGCGGTGGTCGAGGATCGGGTCGCGGTAGCGGAACTCGCTGGCCAGCTCGGTCTCGCAGGGGATGCGGGTCCAGTGCTCGATGGCGTACTTGGCGATCATCCCGGAGTGGAAGGCGGTGCCGCAGGCCACGATGACGACCTTGTCGACCTCGCGCAGTTCGTGCGGCGGGATGCGCACCTCGTCGAGGCGGAGCGAGCCCGAGCCGTCGATCCGGCCGAGGAGCGTGTCGGCGACGGCCCTGGGCTGCTCGGCGATCTCCTTGAGCATGAAGTAGTCGTGGCCGCCCTTCTCGGCGGCGGAGACGTCCCAGTCCACGTGGTACCTGCGGACCTCGGCGGGCCGCCCGTCGAAGCCGGTGACGGTGACCCCCTCGCGGCTCAGCTCGACCACCTGGTCCTGGCCCAGCTCGATCGCGGAGCGGGTGTGCGCGATGAACGCGGCGACGTCGGAGGCCAGGAACGACTCGCCCTCCCCCACCCCCACCACGAGCGGCGAGTTGCGCCGGGCCCCGACCACGGTGCCGGGTACGTCCGCGTACACGGCGACAAGGGTGAACGCCCCCTCCAGGCGGCGGCAGACCTGCCGCATCGCCTCGGCCGGGTCGGCGCAGGAGGAGAACGCCTCGGCCAGCAGATGGGCGACGACCTCGGTGTCGGTCTCGGAGGCCAGTTCGTGGCCGCGCTCGGCAAGTTCGGCGCGCAGGGCGGCGAAGTTCTCGATGATCCCGTTGTGCACGACGGCGACGCGGCCCGCGTTGTCGAGGTGCGGGTGGGCGTTGGTATCGGTGGGGGCGCCGTGGGTGGCCCAGCGGGTGTGTCCGATCCCGGTGGTACCGGCCGGGAGCGGCGTCTCGGCCAGCGCCTTCTCCAGATTGACGAGCTTGCCGGCCCGCTTGGCGGCGGCCAGGCCGCCGTCCGCGAGCACGGCGAGGCCCGCCGAGTCGTAGCCCCGGTACTCAAGGCGCTTGAGACCCGCGACGACGACGTCCTGCGCCGACTGCCCACCGACGTAACCGACGATTCCGCACATACCGTTCCCTTCCTGGTCATCCACCCCTCTTCTTCGCATCGTCGCAGAAGGTGAACGGGGCGGCAGGGAGGACGGCGTGGCGTGCGGCGGGACGGCGGGGCCTGCGGACCCGGCCGGGGCGGCCGGCTCGTCCTCGCCGAGGACGGCTCCTTCCGCGCCACGCACGTCTGCGGCGACTACACGGACTCCCGCACCGGCGACAGCTCCGGATTCGGCTTCCCCCACACCATGACCGGCACCGGCACCCGGGAGTCCGGGGTGTACACGACCTGGGACCGTGCGACGGAGGTGTCCACCGAATTCGCCCCCGGCAACGTCAGCGGCCAGCTCGTGGCCAGCGGAAAGGCCGATTCCGCCGTCCTGTGGACCTTCGTCGGCGACCCCGACCGCGGAGAGCTCTGCGTGCTGAAGGAAGGTGGGCACACAGCCGTGAACGGGCGCCTGCGGCGCCGCTCCCGCCCTCCCCCACGTGACCGAGCCCACCCTCCACTCCGTTGGAACTCCCGCAACAATGAACCCGTGATCAGTTCGCCGCCACGGAACACCCACCGACGCGCCGAGCACGCGGCGACGCCGTACGTCGACCTGTCCCGCGCCGAGTGGAGCGCCCTGCGCGACAAGACTCCGCTCCCGCTGACCGCCGACGAGGTGGAGCAGCTGCGCGGGCTCGGCGACGTCATCGACCTCGACGAGGTACGGGACGTCTACCTGCCGCTCTCCCGGCTCCTCAACCTCTACGTCCAGGCCACCTCGGGTCTGCGCGGCGCCCTGAACACCTTCCTCGGGGACGCGGGCGGCGGCCACGGCGCGCAGCGCGGCACCCCGTTCGTCATAGGCGTCGCGGGCAGTGTCGCGGTCGGCAAGTCCACCACCGCGCGCATCCTCCAGGCGCTGCTGGCCCGCTGGCCCGAGCATCCGCGGGTGGAGCTGGTGACCACGGACGGGTTCCTGCTGCCGATGGAGGAACTCCGGGCCCGCGGACTGACGTCGCGCAAGGGTTTCCCCGAGTCGTACGACCGGCGCGCCCTGACCCGGTTCGTCGCCGACATCAAGGCCGGCAAGGACGAGGTGACGGCGCCCGTCTACTCGCATCTGATCTACGACATCGTGCCGGACGAGCGGCTCACCGTACGCCGTCCGGACATCCTGATCGTCGAGGGGCTGAACGTGCTCCAGCCCGCACTGCCCGGCAAGGACGGCCGGACCAGAGTCGGTCTCGCCGACTACTTCGACTTCAGCGTGTACGTGGACGCGCGCACCGAGGACATCGAGAGCTGGTATCTCGACCGGTTCCGGAAGCTGCGCGCGACCGCGTTCCAGAACCCCTTCTCGTACTTCCGCAAGTACACCCAGGTCCCCGAGGAGGAGGCCATGGAGTACGCGGCGACGATGTGGCGGACCATCAACAAGCCGAATCTGGTGGAGAATGTGGCGCCCACCCGGGGTCGTGCCACCCTGGTGCTGCGCAAGGGCCCGGACCACAAGGTCCAGCGGCTGTCGCTGCGCAAACTCTGAGTCCGCGAGCCTTCCGGGAGTGGCCACGTGCTGCATCTACGCCTGATCGTCCCCACCGGCCTCACGGACGAGGTGGTGCACCTGGTGGAGACCACCGTCGGTACGACGCATCTCGTGGTGATGCCCGGGGTCGCCCGTTACCCGGCGGGTGACGTGGTGCTGTGCGACGTGGCCCGCGAGGCGGGCAACGAACTGATCTCCGCACTGCGCAGGATCGGTATCGACAAGTCCGGTTCGATCACGGTCGAGAACATGGACCTGACGCTCTCCGCGCACGCGGACAGGGCCGAGGAGGCGGCGCCGGGCGAGGGCGTGGACGCGGTGCTGTGGGAGGAGTTGACGGATGCGACCCACGAGGAGTCGACGTTCAGCGTCACCTATGTGGCGTTCCTCGCGGTCGCGACGATGCTCGCCGCCTGCGGTGTGATGCTCGACAACGCGATCCTGATCGTGGGCGCGATGGCGGTCGGTCCGGAGTTCGGGCCGCTGGCCGGGATCTGCACGGCCCTGGTGCAGCGCGCTCCGCGTCTGGTGTGGCGGTCGCTGGTGGCGCTGATCGGCGGCTTCGCCCTCGCGATGCTCCTGACGGCCGGGTTCGCCTGGCTGATGGACGTCTTCGGGCTGTTCA
Organism: Streptomyces sp. NPDC001880; assembly: GCF_053594575.1. Classification (NCBI taxonomy): domain Bacteria; kingdom Bacillati; phylum Actinomycetota; class Actinomycetes; order Kitasatosporales; family Streptomycetaceae; genus Streptomyces; species Streptomyces sp. NPDC001880. The sequence goes on along the minus strand of NZ_JBSFET010000012.1, from coordinate 7,057 downwards.
ACCGCTCGATGATCGAGGCCCCCCGGCCCAGCACGGCCTTCATCTGGAAACCGGACGCGATGTCGTTCGTGGTGGCGTTCCTGGCCGGCGTCGCCGGGACGCTCTCGCTCACCTCGGCGAAATCCGGGGCGCTGATCGGGGTCGCCATCTCGGTGACGACCGTACCGGCTGCGGCCAATGCCGCGGTGGCGTTCAGTTACCGCGACTACGGCCAGATGTCGGGCTCCGCGGCGCAACTGCTGGCGAACCTCGGCGGGATCGTGCTCGCGGGGACGCTGACCCTGCTGGTCCAGAAGGTGCTGTGGACGGCACACCGCCGCCGGACGGGCCTCGTCGCGAACCCGTCCGGCGATTAGCTACGTCCGTCTCCCGGGGCAGAACAACCTAGGGCGTGTCCGGCGGATCAGGGTCGGACAGGCCCTAGCCCAGCGCGGACTTCACCACGTCGGCCAGCCGCCCGGCGATTGCCCGCGCCTGCTCGATGTCGGCCGCCTCGACCATGACCCGCACCAGCGGCTCCGTGCCCGACTGGCGCAGCAGCACGCGCCCGGTGGAGCCCAGCTCGCGCTCGGCCTCGGCCACGGCCTCGGCGATCTCGGGCGAGGTCCCGACCCGGGACTTGTCGACGTCGCGGACATTGATCAGCAGCTGCGGCAGCCGCTGCATGACCCCGGCCAGGTCGGCGAGGCTACGGCCGGTGGCGGCGACCCGGGCCGCCAGCAGCAGGCCGGTCAGGGTGCCGTCGCCGGTCGTGGCGTGGTCCAGGACGATGACATGGCCGGACTGCTCGCCGCCCAGCGCGTAGCCCTCGGCCTTCATCGACTCCAGTACGTAGCGGTCGCCGACGGCGGTCTGGACGAGCTGGATGCCCTCCCGCTCCATCGCGATCTTGAAGCCGAGGTTGGACATGACGGTGCCGACCACGGTGTCCTTGCGCAGCTGTCCGGCCTCGCGCATGGCGAGGGCGAGGACGGCCAGGATCTGGTCGCCGTCGACCTCCTCGCCCGAGGCGTCCACGGCCAGGCAGCGGTCGGCGTCGCCGTCGTGCGCGATACCGAAGTCGGCGCCGTGCTCGACGACGGCGGCCTTCAGCGGCTCCAGGTGGGTGGATCCGCAGCCGTCGTTGATGTTCAGGCCGTTCGGGTCGGCACCGATCGTGATCACCTCGGCGCCCGCCCGCGCGAAGGCCTCGGGAGAGACCCGGGCGGCCGCGCCGTGCGCCTCGTCGAGCACGACCTTCAGCCCGTCGAGCCGGTTCGGCAGGACCGCGACGAGGTGGGCCACGTAACGGTCGAAGCCCTCCGCGTACTCGGTGACGCGTCCCACACCGGCACCGGTCGGGCGCTCCCACGGCTCACCGGTGCGGTGCTGCCGGTAGACCGTCTCGATCCGGTCCTCCAGCTCGTCGGAGAGCTTGTGACCGCCGCGGGCGATGAACTTGACACCGTTGTCCGGCATGGAGTTGTGGCTCGCGGAGAGCATCACGCCGAGGTCGGCACCGAGCGCGCCGGTGAGGTACGCCACCGCCGGGGTGGGCAGCACACCGACGCGCAGGACGTCCACGCCGGCGCTGGCGAGGCCGGCCACCACGGCGGCCTCCAGGAACTCTCCGGACGCGCGTGGGTCACGGCCCACCACGGCTGTCGGCCTGGTTCCGTCGGTGGTGCTCCCCTCGGCGAGAACATGCGCCGCAGCGACCGAGAGACCGAGCGCCAGCTCAGCCGTCAGATCCGCATTGGCGACACCGCGCACACCGTCCGTGCCGAAGAGTCGTCCCACTGGTGTCCTCCGAGAATGCTCCGAAACCGCACAACCAAATCAACCAAAGCAACGCAACAAGCCTATGAACGTCTTATGTCGTTATACGCCCGAGGGTGCCGATAAACGAACGCCCCGGCAGCACGAGGTGTGCCGCCGGGGCGAACGTGTGAAGCAGATGAGCAGGCGGATTAGCGCTTGCTGTACTGCGGGGCCTTGCGGGCCTTCTTGAGACCGGCCTTCTTGCGCTCGACCGCACGGTCGTCGCGGGAGAGGAAGCCGGCCTTCTTCAGCGTGGGACGGTTGTTGTCCACGTCGGCCTCGTTCAGCGCACGGGCCACGCCGAGACGCAGGGCGCCCGCCTGACCCGAGACGCCGCCACCCGAGATGCGGGCGATGACGTCGTAGCGGTTGTCGAGCTCAAGCACCTTGAAGGGCTCGTTGACTTCCTGCTGGTGCACCTTGTTGGGGAAGTAGTCCTCAAGGGTGCGACCGTTGATCTTCCACTTGCCGGTGCCCGGAACGATCCGGACGCGGGCGATGGCGTTCTTCCGACGGCCCAGGCCGGCGGCAGGCTGCGGGTCGCCGAAGCGGGAGGCCAGCGACTCGCTGGTGTACTCGCCCTCGACAGGAACCTCGGACTCGAAGGTGGTCACCTCGGCGAAGACCTCTTCGCCCTCGGTGCCCTCGACGGGGTTCTCAACAGTGGTCTCGGCCACGATTCTCCTCAGATCTTTCTTTTGGTCTTAGGGGGAGGCCGGAACTACTGCGCGACCTGGGTGATCTCGAACGGGACCGGCTGCTGAGCAGCGTGCGGGTGCTGGTCGCCCGCGTAGACCTTGAGCTTCGAGAGCATCTGACGGCCCAGGCTGTTCTTGGGGATCATGCCCTTGATGGCCTTCTCGACAGCCTTCTCGGGGTTCTTGTCGAGCAGCTCGTCGTAACGGACGGAGCGCAGACCACCCGGGAACCCGGAGTGGCGGTACGCCATCTTCTGGGTCTTCTTGTTGCCGGAGAGGTGAACCTTCTCGGCGTTGATGATGATGACGAAGTCGCCCATGTCCATGTGGGGGGCGTAGATCGCCTTGTGCTTGCCGCGGAGGAGGTTCGCAGCCGTGGTGGCCAGACGGCCCAGGACGATGTCCTGCGCGTCAATGATGTGCCACTGGCGCGTCACATCGCCGGGCTTGGGGCTGTACGTACGCACTTCGTAGCCTTCGCTTCTTCAGTGGATGGGGTCCAGGCACATGGCACCTCTGAAGCGATCATGCAGCTGGGGCTCACAATGCCGGGGACGCTGCCCGTATGCGAGCCACTGGTAACTGCTCCAGAGAACCTACGTAAGGGCCCTACGCGTGAGAACGACGAAGCCAATACGCATAACAACCAACGAGACTACCCGCCCCGCCCTGGACGGGTCAAAACGCGTGGCCCTCGGGCGGGCAGCAGCGGGGTTCCCCGGCCTGGCCGGCCCCGCTGCCGGGGGTTGTGTCCTCAATCGTCGGACGGGCTGGTTGGTGCGGGTTCCCCCGCGGGGGTGCGCCTTGGGCCGTCGTGTGGGGGTCCGGAGTCCCTCCGGGAAGACTCCCCGGAGGGGCACCACCCCCACCCACCCGGACAAGGCGGACCCCGGACCGTGGAGCAACCGCGTCACCGGGCCCGCTCCACCCTCCGCTCGTCCCACACCGGCTCCGCCGTCTCGCGTACGACACCGTCCGAGCCGAACACCAGATAGCGGTCGAAGGACTTCGCGAACCACCGGTCGTGCGTGACGGCCATCACCGTTCCCTCGTACGCCTCAAGGCCGTCCTGCAGCGCCTCCGCCGACTCCAGGTCCAGGTTGTCCGTCGGCTCGTCCAGCAGCAGCGCGGTCGTTCCGGCCAGCTCCAGGAGCAGGATCTGGAACCGCGCCTGCTGCCCGCCGGACAGCTTCTCGAAGGGCTGGTCGCCCTGGCGCTCCAGCTCGTAGCGGCGCAGCACGGACATCGCCCCGCCCCGGTCCTTGGCATGCTCCGTCCACAGGATCTCGACGAGCGTCTTGCCCAGCAGCTCCGGGTGGGCGTGGGTCTGCGCGAAGTGCCCCGGCACGACCCGGGCCCCGAGCTTCCACTCCCCCGTGTGCGCGACCTGCTCGCCCGCGAGGAGCCGCAGGAAGTGCGACTTCCCCGATCCGTTCGAGCCGAGCACGGCGACCCGCTCCCCGTAGAAGATCTCCAGGTCGAACGGCTTCATCAGCCCGGTCAGCTCAAGGTTCTTGCAGGTCACCGCCCGTACCCCGGTCCGGCCGCCGCGCAGCCGCATCTTGATGTCCTGCTCGCGCGGCGGCTCCGGCGGCGGGCCCGCGTCCTCGAACTTCTTGAAGCGGGTCTGCATCGCCCGGTAGCGGGACGCCATGTCGGGGCTGATCGCCGCCTGCTGCCGCAGCCGGTGGACCAGCGCCTTCAGCCGGGCGTGCTCCTCCTCCCACCGCCGCAGCAGCTCCTCGAACCGGGCGAACCGGTCCTTGCGGGCCTGGTGGTACGTGTCGAAGCCGGCGCCGTGCACCCACACGTCGCTGCCCGCCGGGCTCGGCTCCACGCTGACGATCTTCTCGGCGGCCCTGGAGAGCAGCTCACGGTCGTGGGAGACGAACAGGACCGTCTTACGGGTCTCCTTGAGCCTCTCCTCCAGCCACCGCTTGCCCGGCACGTCGAGATAGTTGTCCGGCTCGTCGAGCAGCAGCACCTCGTCGGGACCGCGCAGCAACGCCTCCAGCACCAGACGCTTCTGCTCACCGCCGGACAGCGTGCGCACCTCGCGCCACTGCGCCTTCTCGTACGGGACGCCGAGCGCGGCCGTGGTGCACATGTCCCAGACGGTCTCGGCCTCGTAGCCCCGGGCCTCCGCCCAGTCGCTCAGGGCCTGCGCGTACTTCATCTGCGCGGCCTCGTCGTCGACGGTGAGGATCAGCTCCTCCGCCTTGTCGACCGCCAGGGCCGCCTCCCGGATACGCGGCTGGGACACCGAGACGAGCAGGTCCCGGACCGTGCGTTCGTCCCGCACGGAGCCCACGAACTGCTGCATCACCCCGAGCCCGCCGCTCACCGAGACGGAACCGCCGTGCGGCTGGAGCTCCCCGGCGAGCAGCCTGAGCAGCGTCGTCTTGCCGGCCCCGTTGGCTCCCACGAGAGCGACCACGGCCCCGTCCGCCACCCGGAAGGAAGCGTCGCCGAGCAGCACCCGCCCGTCCGGTAGGTAGTACTCCAGATGGCCCGCTTCAAGATGTCCCATGCACAGCATTGTCACGGCCCGCGAAGCCCGGCCCAACCGGTTTACCTCTCCAGGGCCTGTCGTCACACCGGCTTCGTCGCCCGTAGGGCGGCCGGGCGGGGACCGGTGCGTGCGATCGCAAGGTGCCGGAATGGTTTCGTAGCGGAGCCACTAGTTGTTCTGCCCCGACAGGCAGCGTTCGCCCCGTCAGGCCCTAGGATTCGCCGCATGAGCTTTGGGCAAGGGGGGCCCTCCTGGGGGCCCGGGGGCACACAGACTCCGGACTGGGCAGCGCTGGCCGACGAGTCCGCCGCGCGCAACCGGCGCAAGAAGTGGCTGCTGATCGGCGGCGGCGTGCTCGCCACCGCGGCGATCGGCGCGATCGTGGCCACGGCGGTCATCTCGACCAACAAGAACAACACCTCCGGCAAGCACGCGAGCGAACTGCCCGCGCCGAGCGACCTGCCGACCGAGACCGCGGAACCCGAACCGTCCTTCTCCTCGGTGGCGCCACCGCCCCCACCGAACCCGAAGGACTACATCTCCGATGCCAAGAAGGACCGGGCGCCGATCACCGTCGACGCGTTCTTCCCCGGCAGGAAGCTGACGATGGGCGACCGGGTCTACGTCAAGGGCGCGACGCAGCAGACGAAGAACTGCGCCGCGACCACGAAGGGCGCACTCGGCTCGATCCTGGTGAACAACGGCTGCGACCAGGTCCTCCGGGCCACGTACAGCAAGGACGGCGTCGCCGTCACCGTCGGCCTCGCGGTCTTCCCCACGGAGGCACAGGCCAAGAAGGCGGCCCAGCAGGCCACCGGCAGCATCGCCACACTGAGCGGCGCGGGCGTGCCGGCCTTCTGCCCGCCGGGATCGGTCTGCCGCCGAACCGCCAACTCCTACGGCCGGTACGCCTACTTCGCGATCAGCGGGTTCACCAGCGGCAAGAGCGTCACCACGGCCGACAAGAACGTCTACGCCGCCGGTGACGACCTGACGAACTTCACGTTCCGTCAGATCCACCGCCGCGGCGAGCTCCAGGCCTCGGCCGCGGCCACCGCGCAGACCGGCTGACGGGCACCGGGGTCACGTGCGCCTTCCGTTCCTGCTCGCCCTTCCTCGCGTACTGCGCCACAGCGCGTCCGTCGGCGCCGACCTGCCGCCCGACGAGGCGGTGTCCGTCGACGCCCCGGACCCCGCCCTCCGGGCGGCCCTGGCCTCGGCCGCCGACGGCGACCACGGCCCCGCCCGGGAGCTGCTCGCCCAGACCCGCGAGCACAGGCAGTGGGAGCTGAGGGACGGTTACGTGTCACGGCTCGCCGAGGCCGCCCTGCACAACCCCGGCTGGCTGGACGCCTGGCGGACCGAACACCCCGAGGACCCGGATGCGGCCCTGGTCGGGGCGGACCTCTGCATCCACCGCGCGTGGGAGATACGCACCGGGGAGAGCTCCGGGCAGGTCACGCCCGACCAGTTCCGGGCCTTCTTCGCGCTGCTGGAGGACGCCGCACCGGTGATCGGCAGGGCGGCCGAACTCAACCCCGCCGACCCGGTGCCCTGGCGCATCGCCCTGACCCACGCGCTGGGCAGCCAGGCCCCCCGCGAGGTCTTCGACGACTACTGGGCGCAGGCCGTGGCCCTCGACCCGCACCACTACGGATGCCACAGCGCCGCCCTCACCTACCTCTGCGCGAAGTGGCACGGCTCGCACACAGAGATGTTCGACTTCGCCGAGCGCGCGGCCGACACGGCCCCGCCCGGTTCGAAGCTGCACGCGCTGCCCCTGTTCGCGGCGCTGGAGTACACGGTGCTCTCCCCCGACGCACCGCCCGGCCCCGACCCGTACGCGCCCCGGGTGGCGGCCGCGGTCACCCGAGCCCTGGACCTTTCCGCGGCGTACGCACCGGACAGCCGGGAGGCGGCCGGCTTCCGCAACTGCCTGGCCCTGATGCTGCTGCGCACGGAGCGCTGGGACGAGGCGCTCGACGCCTTCCGCAGCATCGGCACCCGCGCCACCAGGTATCCCTGGGCGTACTTCGGCGACGATCCG